>JAYEGK010000104.1:0-3353 GCA_034716265.1 Campylobacterota bacterium | reverse complement strand
AGGCCAAAAAACTTTTTGATCAAAGTGATTTGATTATCTCAAAAGGAATGGGGAACTATGAATCTTTAACTCCCTCTCATAAAAATAATATATGCTTTTTACTCAAAGTTAAATGTGATGTTGTTGCCAACTCTTTAAATAAAAATGTCGGGGATATTATCTGTAAAATGGTCTAATAGTTTAATATCTTCCCTTCTCTATCTAATTTTAAAATCCACATATTAGATTCTTGAGAGTTTTTTGATCTATTAATTCCAGCTACTGCAACCTCTGAATTATGTAAAATAGTAACTGCATTAAATTTATCATAATTATCATTGCCATAATGTTCTTGAGTTAACATATTTAAATCACTCCCTAAAACCATAACAAGTCCATCGCTATTGAACTCATCCTTAACATGTCCAACTGCTATCAAACTTCTATCTGTAAACTCTTTTATATCTTTAAGAACACTCGAATATGTAGTGCTAATATTTTTATCTATTAAAATATTTTTATAAAGATCAAATTTTACCAATCGAATCTGCTCCTTATCCATATCATCTTGATAGCTTAAAGTTAATAAAAAATTATTATCTCTTAAACGAATTAACTTATAAGGTGTTACTTTCTTCTCTGATTTATATTTTTCTAACCATATTTTATCGCCATCTTCGGTAATTCTCATAAATGACAACTCTTTTTGATTATTATAAGAGGTTGTTGAGATAACAACGATAGAACCATCAACTGCTTCAACCGCATCGATACCTATATCATCATTTTTTGTACCATATTTTTTACTCCAAAGCATCAAACCATCTTTTGAAAATCGAGTTAAATAGATATCATTTTTACCCAATCCTGTTTCAAATAGATTATCACTTTTAGAGCGTGTTGTTATCGCTGAGCCAATAGTTAACAAACCACCATCAGCTAACAATATCATTTTATTCATCTTATCATAATTTTTCGTACCAAACATTCTTGTAAAAATAGTATCACCATTTGCATTTAATTTTAACACAATTAAAGAACCATCAAGAGTGTAACCACCAACAAAATATCCATTAGTAGGTGTTTTTACAATAGCTGCAGGTTTATTGAAATTTTTAAGTTTTTTAATTTTAGAATGAGTAATCTTAGCATATTGGTCCATCTTAATTAAATGAATTTGAGAACCATAACTATTTGAGGCACTATTTAAATACTCAAATACATTACTATAGGAGTTAGAGGTTCTACTATCTGTGGTTTGAAATGATTGAGAAAACCCAATAGCACTAATTTGTCTATCATAATCTTGTGTAATATCAAAAAGTGCATCATTAAACGGCTTTTCAATTACAATAGAAAAATCAGTGGGTTTAGAAGATAATAGAGAAGTTATAAAAAAAAGGGAGTATATAATTTTTTGCATTTGAATCACTTTTTACTTTTTTAATTAAAGAAAAATTTATTCTTATTTTATATAGTTTGGTGCAAAGGCACCAAATGAAATACCCTTATTTAAGGTTCTCAAATGGAGCAGTTACAACTTGTTTTCTAGTTACTGTATATGGAACTAATGCTGCTGCACGAGCTCTTTTAATAACGATAGAAATCATATCTTGGTGACGTTTACAGTTACCAGTTAAACGTCTTGGCATAATTTTATATCTTTCTGAAAGAGAAAAACGTAATGCTCCTGTATCTTTATAGTCCATGAAGTCAACTTTTGCTTCACAATATTTACAATATCTTTTTTTATATTTTCTTTTTTCTGACATATTATTTCCTTAGTTATCTATTTTCTAAAATGGAATCTCATCTTCATCGATGTCTATCGTTGGAATATCGTTAGAACTTGGCATTGTACGGCTTTGAGCTTGAGCTTGATTGTTATTGTAACTAGGTTGTTGATAACTCTGCTGAGACTCATTTTGTCCATAACTTTGTTGCTGTTGTTGAACAGGTGGTTGGTATGCTTGCTGTTGCCCTTGTTGAGGGTATCCACCCTGATTCATATCCCCTCCTACTGGAGAGTTGTTATATGAACCCTGATTAGAAGAGTTATCACCCTTAGAATCTAACATCTGCATAGTAACTACTGTCACACCATGTTTAGATCTTTTTTGTCCATTTTGGTCTACCCATTGATCAAATTTTAATCTACCTTCAACTAGGATTTTACTCCCTTTACGAAGATATTGGTTAGCAACTTCAGCACTTCTACCGAAAAATGTAATATCTACAAAACATACTTCCTCTTTTTTTTCACCATTAACGGTAAATTTATGGCTTGTAGCGATAGCTGTACTTGCTATTCCCATTCCACCTTGAGAGTATCTAAGTTCGATATCACGTGTTAAGTTACCAACTAAAATTATTTTATTGAACATAAGTTTTCCTTAATTGTTTTAGCTTGTGCTAATTACGCTTCAGTTGCTGCTGTTTCAGTTTCAGTTGCTGGTGCTTCTTCTACTGGAGTTTCAGTTTTTGTAGCTGCTGATTTATTAGCTTTTTCAACTAAACTATTCCATGCTGCTTTTTCACGGTTAGTATCATACTTGATAGTAACAAAACGAAGAAGGTCTTCATTGATACGAAAACGTCTTTCGATTTCTGTGATTGCTGCTGGAGCAATTGTCGAATAGATAACATGGTAATAACCACGCTCATTTTTTTCAATAGGGTAAGCTAATTTTCTCATTCCCATTGCTGTTGTTGCAGCAATTTCACCACCATTTGAAGTAATAACTTCTTGGATAGCTTGGATGCTAGCTTGAATCTCTTCTGCTGTAAATGTAGGTTTTACAATTACTAGGTTTTCGTAGTTTCTCATATAATATGATCTCCTCTTGGTATTTGTCATAAATGACGATTGTTTCCCTTTCGGCTTAAAATATATCATTTACAATTAAATGATACAAAGAGAAAGGAACGGTGGATTATATAGAATCAATACTTAATCTATAATATAAAAATAGAAATAAATAGGGTATTTTTTAGCTTTATAGGATATAGTTACAAAAAATTATACAAAGAAGAATAACTCCTATGGCAAGAAAAAGAAAGAAAGAAAGAAAAGTCGTTTCAAAACCAAAAATAAAAGAGGAAAGAAAAAATAAAAACTACCTGTTGTGGTCACTGATTATTTTACCTATAGTTTTGTTCATCTTTGGAACTGGTTACTATCTGGGATATCAATCTGCACTTAATCAATCAAAAGTAACTACAATAGAAAAGATAGAAGAGGAGGAGGAAGAAAAAACACCAAATCAAACTATTTTAGATACTAAAAAAAGATTAGAACTACTACAAGATATCGAATTAGTTGAAGTTGTCGAAACAACAGCTGTTATAAAACAGAAGAGGATTGAAACAGTAGA
>JAYEGK010000103.1:0-15754 GCA_034716265.1 Campylobacterota bacterium | reverse complement strand
AAATCATGGAGATAGTTTGGTGATGTTATAGAGATATACTCTATCTTTTTATCATGTTCTCTATGCCATTTATCTACAAATCTATCAAAACGCTCAAACTCTGTAAAAAAAGAGGCCTCTGGAAAATAGCCATCCATTATCCCTATTCCATCATAAGGATCTAACGCTGCTATTAAATTATTACCTGTCTCTTTCATCGCTTTCATATGTCTTGGTGCTATATAACCAGAAGCTCCAATAAGTGCGAAATTTTTATCTCTTTGCATACTATTATAATCTCCCATCTACTTTATTTAGATCTAAAGTCGATTTTAGATCATACACTATCGCATCTTTTCCATTTTTGATACTTTTCACATCTAACTGTTTAAACTCATTATGTGCTACTGCAATAATTGATGTAGCATAAGTTTTACTACCTATACTCTCTATAAGCTCAAAACCATACTCATTTTTAACACTCTCTCTATCTGCCCAAGGGTCATAAACCTCAACATTACAACCAAACTCTTTAAGCTCTGTTATAATATCTATTACACGAGAGTTTCTAATATCGGGACAGTTCTCTTTGAAGGTAATCCCTAAAACTAACACTTTAGCACCATCTATTTTATAACCATTTTTTATCATCAGTTTTATAACTTGGTTTGCTACGTAGATACCCATATTATCATTAAGTCTTCTTCCCGCTAAAATTATTTCAGGATTATATCCAACAGACTGTGCTTTATATGCGAGATAATAGGGGTCAACACCGATACAATGCCCCCCAACTAAACCTGGTTTATATTGTAAAAAGTTCCATTTTGTACCAGCAGCTTCTAAAACATCATTTGTATCTATTCCAAGTTTATTAAAAATTAGTGCTAACTCATTCACAAATGCTATATTTATATCTCGTTGAGAGTTCTCTATCACTTTAGAAGCTTCTGCAACTTTTATACTAGGGGCTAAATGTGTTCCCGCTGTTATGATACTTGAGTAGATTGCATCAACTCTCTTTCCTATTTCAGGAGTTGAACCTGCTGTTACTTTTAATATTTTAGTAACAGTATGCTCTTTATCCCCTGGATTTATTCTCTCAGGGGAGTAGCCACAAAAGAAATCTTTATTAAATTTCATATTTGAAAACTTCTCTAAAACAGGAACACACTCCTCCTCTGTCGCACCTGTGTAGACCGTTGACTCATAAATAACTATATCATCTTTTTTAAGAATCTTCCCTATCATCTCACTTGCTTTTAAAAGTGGTGTTAAATCGGGTCTTTTATTTTTATCTATTGGAGTGGGAACTGTTACTATAAAGATATTACAATCTCTAATATCTTTGAGGTCGGAGGTAAACTTAATACCGTTAGAAAGGGATTCTTTTAGTTGTGTAGTTGTAAGTTCTAATGTTTTATCATAGGCTTGATTTAGTTCATCTATTCGTGTTTGGTAGATATCTAAACCAACAACATCATATTTACGACTAAAAGCATGTGCTAATGGTAATCCAACATATCCTAAGCCTATCACACATATTTTATCTTTCATCTTTTAACTCTTTTGTAATTTATTCTTTAAAATAATCTTTCCACTCTCAACTCCGGGTTGATTATAAGCATCAATATACATGAATTTTGCGGTAACGGAAGTAAGGAGTTCATATTCATACATTAAGCTAGATATAGCACTCTCACATACACCATCTATCGATATAACATCACAAGGAATATCATTCAATCCATTAATAGACTCTATTGTTGCATCAGCTTGTTCATTTATGAGTGAGGAGAACTCTATATTATTGAGATAATCTAACTCCTCTAAACCCTTTAATGTAACTGCTGGTATCTCTGTATTGTTATTAAAGTTTCCTACTTTAATAACTGTTACTGTTTTATCACGACGACCCTCTACTATCAACTGTAAAAAGGAGTGCTGATCTATTGGTCCTATTATCCCTATTGGAGTTAATCCTTGCCTTGCTTGATTAATATCTATCTTTCCTAAAGATTCTCCCCACAATTGAATATACCATTTGTTAAAACCCTCTAAACGAGAAGAGTAAGAAAAAACTACATTAATATTAAATTTATTTTTATACTCTACAAAAAATCTTGCTTTTTTTATAACTCTTTTATAAATATCCTCTTTATAAAAAAAAGAGTTATGAACCTCTTTAACACCCTTTAATATCTTATCAATATCTATCCCAACTATCGCAAGAGGAAGAAGACCAACTGCACTAAATACAGAAAATCGTCCTCCAACATCTTTTGGAATCTCAAAAGTTTTCATCTCATTAAATTTTGCATAATTATTAAGTTTAGAATCATTTTCTGTGATAATTAAGCTATTGTTTTTATCAATTTTTACAAGAGAATGAAGATATTTAAATATAGAGATAGTCTCAACAGTTGTTCCTGACTTTGAGATAACCACAAAAAGAACATCTTCTAAGTCGATAGTTTTTATCTTTGATTTTATATCCATAGGGTCTGTTGTTTCTAAGAATATAAGTTTTTTAGTGAGTTCCTTAGAGTATTTGAGATATTTATAAATAGCATAGGTTCCAAGTGTACTTCCACCGATACCTATTACCACAATATTTGATTGTTTGACTGTTTGAGCATACTCTTTAAAAGGTTTTGTATCTTGAGTATGAAGATTATAATAACCGATATAATCTTTCTCTCTTAGAATATCACTAAAGAGATCTTCATCTGAAATTGTTGGATTGAAATTATCTTTGTAGTTCATACTGTTTTATCCTATCTTGATATATTTGAATTTCGGTAGTTTTATTATATTTAATAGCACCTTTTAAAAGTACTCTATATTTTTTGAGTAGCATCTCTATAATAGTATCATCTTTTTCACCCTCTTTTTGCAACAATTTTTCCAAGGCAATAACACGAAACCTATCCATACCCCAATACTTCATACTCAACTGATCCTCATCGCCCCCATATTTAATAATAAGTTTTTTATCTATCAGACCTATTTGATTATTTCTTGCTACTCTTAAATATAGATCATAATCTTCACAAACAGCTAAACTCTCATCAAATACTCCAACATTACCCAACAAATCTTTATGGATAAGGGTTGATGAAGGAGCGATAATACAATGAGATAAACACTCTCTAAAAATATCTCCTCCATATTTACGAAATTTTTTAGGAACTTTTACCTCAGCACAATTTCGTATCCATTTTTCATCTGTATAACTCATTAAAACATCTCTATTTTCTTGATGAAAAAGAACTTGTTCCTCTAGTTTTTTAGTGTGAAACTCATCATCAGAATCTAAAAAAGCTATCCATTGAGAACTGCTTTTTTGAATCCCTAAATTTCTTGCACTTGAAACTCCAGCATTATTTTGATAATAGTATTTTATAGTAGAAAAATCTTGTTGGATTTTTGATGTTTCATCAGTAGAACCATCATCAATAACAATAACTTCATAAGGGAGGTAAGTTTGAGCAAAAACAGAAATTAATGCCCTTTTTAAAACAGTGTATCGATTATAGGTAGGAATAACTACTGATATCTGCATAAATTATGATTACTCTTTATGTTCTATAATCTGCATTTATTTTCACATACTCATATCCTAAATCACAACCAAAGGAACTAAATTTTCCATCAGCTACACCTAAATCACAAGATATAGTAAATCTATCTTTTTTCATAACTTGTGACGCTTTATCTTCCATTATTAAGTCAAAAAGTAGTTCGCCTTTATCATAAACACAAAGCTCATCAAAAGATATAGTTAGCATCTCTTCACTACACTCTACTCCACTAGCACCAACTGTTGAGGCGATACGTCCCCAGTTTGGATCTTCACCATAAAGAGCTGTTTTTACTAAAAGAGAATTTGAAAGAGCTTTTGCTACTTTTTGTGCTTCTGTATCATCTTTTGCACCTGTTACATTATACGTTACAAGTTTTGTAGCACCCTCTCCATCTCGTACCATCTCACGAGCAAGAAAAAGCATAATTTTATGTAGGGCATCCTCAAAAGCCTTAGCATTGTAAACACCACTTTGAGCATTTGAGAGTAACATTACAGTATCGTTTGTTGATGTATCTCCATCAACACTCGCTGCATTAAAAGTTGTTTTTGTTACTCTATCTAATATACTCTGCATCTCCTGCTTAGAAACTTTTGCATCGGTTGTTATAAAACAGAGCATTGTAGCCATTGCAGGGTTTATCATACCAGCACCTTTAGCCATCGCCCCTATATTAAAATTAGTACCATCTTCAAGTTCCACATTAAATGCTATCTCTTTTGAGAAAGTATCTGTTGTCATTATCGCTTGTGATGCGGAGTGTGGCTCTTTTTTTGAAAAATTAAACTTTTTTGTACCAGCTATAATTTTCTCTTTTGGTAATCGTACACCGATAACACCTGTTGAACTCATAACAGGATTGATAACATCTGGTAGAGTTTCTAAAATCTCTTCTATATCTTTGATACCAGCTTTTCCAGTCATAGCATTTGCATTTTTAGAGTTTATCAACACAAAATTTGTTTTAAAATTACCTCTATTTAAAAAATGTTTTATAGGTGCTGCATTCATCTTATTTGTTGTAAAAACTGATGCAATTTCACACTCTGATTGACTATAAATAAATGCCATATCTTTAGCGTCACCTGCTTTTAATCCAGCACTAATACCATCAGCATAAAAACCATCTGCACAACATACACCACTTTTATTTTCTATCAATCTATACAAATCTTAACTCCTTAGGTTTTTCACGATTTTTTATCAGCTCTTTTGTCATTTTAATACCCTGTTGTGTTCCTATAATCAAAAGTTTACATTCACTTGTTATCAAAGTATCACCTTTTGGCATAGATAGAAATTTTCCATCTTTTTTTGTTACTCCAACTACCGAACAGTTTGTTATCTGACGAATATGAGTCTCTTTTAGTTTTCTTAGAACTGCCCAACTAAACTTAGGTACTACTATCTCTTGCATATCTAAAGGGTTTTCATTTTTATACAAAAACTCTTCGAGTAGATTTTCCATATCTGGTCGTGCTGCCATCGCACTTACACGTTGTGCTGTAAGTTTAGTTGGAGATACAACTGTATCTGCACCCAGTTTTTTCAGCTTTTCAACATCACTCATACTCTCCGCTGCTGATATAACATAATAGGGACGTGGAAGAGAGTGTTCCCTCTCAAATAACCTTACTGATGCTATAAGCGCTATATTGTCTGCTATCGAATCAGATAATGTTATGAGACCCTTTGCTGAAGATAGATGAGCTTTTAACATCGCAAGTTCTGCATGAGGTTCCGCTTGTAGATATATTGGGTATTTGTTCTCAGCTGCCCACGACTCTATCTCAGGTCTTGGATCAATAACTACAAATGGAATATGACTCTCTCTTAACTGTTTTGTTACCTCTATTGTATAGTCATTGTGATAACAGACAACATAGTGCTTTTTTAGACGTGCTATTTTATATAACATTCTTCGTTCCTTTAATATAGCAACAATATTTCCTCTATTTAACTCTGCAATCATAATACCTACAGCACTAGAAAAAACTGCAAAACCAGAGATAATAAGAGTAATAGTAAATATTCTTCCAGCTTCAGATACTGGTGCTATTTCACCAAAACCTACCGTAGTAAATGTAATACCTGTTTGATATATCGCATCCATAAGAGTAAAATCATCAATAATGACATACCCTAAAGTACCTAACATCATAGTAAGGACAGTTAAAATAAGAGGTAGACGAAAAGGTTTTAGATGAGGATAAACTTCAGGAAGAAGTTCAATATCTGGCTTGGGAGCAGTCTCCCAATGCAGAGTTTTACGAATCCTTGATAAAAGATTCAATTATATTTCCAGAGTCGTTCTTAAGAGTTTTTCTTAAGTGTACGTAGTTCTCTAGCAGAAATTTTAATTTTTTTAGTAGTACCATCTTCTAAAGTGATACGTACAGTTCTTAAATTTAATAAAAAACGACGCTTAGTTCTGTTTTTTGCATGAGAAACATTGTTTCCACTCATTGGACCTTTTCCACTTATAGCACATTTTCTTGCCATTTTAGCTTCCTTAATTCTAGATTTTTAAAAGTTGCGAATTATACCCAATATAATCAAAAGTTGAACTTAATCTACTTTTTCTAAATACTTTAATAATTTAATCGTTAAAATATAGACAGAAAAAAACAAATATGAGAGTTTATGATTACAAAACAAGATATAGAACTGTATATAGATAAAATCCCTGCCACTCCAAAAGTGTTAAAAGATAGCTTAAATCTACTCAATCAAGGAGAGCTAACAAAATCAGCAGCGGTTGCTCAAGAAGATTTAGCACTCAATGCTTATCTAAAAAATTTAGTAAATAAACCTGTTTATGGTTTAAAAAACAGTGTTAAAAATACACCTCAGATATTTACTATATTGGGAATTCCAGCTACACAACAAGTGTTGTATAACTATATGATAAATCTATTATCTCCTGATGAATGGCTCTTCTTTAAACTCAATGCCTCTCAATTTAACAATTTACAAGCAGAACTTTCAATAAACTGGCATAAAATTTTAACGTATCTTCATATAAAAGATAAAGATATTGAGAGTTCTATCGCTCTTCTTCCTGCAAGTATCATCATAGCTGAAGCTATTTTCAATAAGCATATTGAAGATGTAAATTTAATTAGAACTAATAATAATATAGATCTAAATAGTATGCTCAAAAGATTATCTGGAGTTGACCTTTTTGATCTATCCAAACAGATATCTACTAGGTGGGATATCTCTCCTATCGTTGGTCAAATCATAAAATCAGCATCTGGAATAGAACCCTCTCAAGATAGAGAGGTTAATACTCTTGCTAAATGGATGCATCTACTTCTTTTCTATACCCTATCCAGAGAAACTTTTGTAAATGCAGGTCTCAATGATTTTATAGATTTTAAAATCGATTATGTTTTAGATATTTATGATCAATTTGCTATTGTAATGGAGATTTCATGAGAGCAACACTCAAAAATGGTATAGCAGTTTTTACACCTCAAGGTTTTTTGGATGGAAATAGTAGTGATTATTTTATAAATCTTGATGATATAGAAACTACCAAAAAATTAGATGTCAATCTTATATTGGTATCGCTAAGGAAAGTTATCTTTTTCAACAGAAATGGATTAGATACTTTTATAAAGATGTTTCAAAAAGTTTCTCTTGAAAATAGTGCTACACTAGGGTTTTGTGATTGTGATGATAAAAAATATGATGCTATCACTAAATTTTATAAAGATAACCTCACTTTTTCCCTATTTAGTACACTTGAAGTAGCCTCTCTCTTTTCATCAAATTATAAGGATGATGGTAAAAATATTTTACTTTATAGTGAAGATAAATCTCAAAGAACAGCTATGGCGATAGAACTTCATGATTTTGGTCATAATCCCATCATCGCTCAAAGTAAAAAAGAGTTTCTTGAAAAAAAAGAGCAAACATCTCTTTATGATGTTATCATCGAAAAAACATTTTTAGCTCAAGTTGGAAATCAAGTAAGCACAAGAGTCAGTGGAAATGCTATTATCTATACGGTATCCTCCTTTTTAGACTCCTCTCTTGGTAGTACTTTTAATATTCAATATCATAAGAACTCTTTGAATGTAGGTTTTCGGCTGTTTATTTTTGATACCTATAAAGTTGTTGCAGTAAATATTCATGCTATCACATTTTTTTCAAAACTAGCCTCCTTTAGTGCTGAATACAATGCAACTATCTGCTTTGTTGGTCTAACATTTGATAAGATACCAGAAGCTTTTAAAGAACAGTTAGAGGATGCTGGTCTTCTATTTTATGAAACAATGGATGATATACTTAAAAACAAGGAGCTATTAGACCAGTTCTGCACAACAAATGCTACAAGTATGAAAAACAAAAAAACTATTACTAAAAAAATTATAACAGAACTCCCAAACTTCATTCAGGCAACAGTTTCTACTATAGAGATGATGACAAACTCAAAAGCGATTAAAGAGGCTGCAAATGTAAATAAGATCTCTATCGATGATAAAAATGAAAAACTTGCTAGTTCTATCGGTTTTTATGGAGATATGGAGGGAGTAGTTATTCTAGTTTTTCCAACAGAGATAGCCAAAAAAGCTTGTGAACTTCTTTTAGGAGAACAAACCGATGATGTAGGTATGATATTGGATACATTAGCAGAACTTGGAAATATTGTGGCAGGTAAAATTAAGATGTTACTCTCATCTCACGACATAAATATCAATATTACACTTCCAAGAACCTATTCAAATATCGATAGTTTACTCGATGTTGTTGGTACAAAAAAAGGGGTTCAAGTAGATTTAGCATTTGACAATGACAAGTTCCTTTTCTTCTTAACAAGATAAAAGCCTCCTCATAGTATACTTTCTAAAAAGATAGTAAAGGTATTTTATGAAAGTTGCTCCAAGTGTATTATCTGCCGATTTTGGTAATCTTGCTCGTGATGTAAAAGAGATTTGTGATGGTGGATGTGATTTTGTTCATGTAGATGTGATGGATGGACATTTTGTTCCAAACTTAACGATAGGACCTGTTGTTGTCTCTTCAATCGCTAAAACAGCTACAAAACCTTTAGATATACATCTGATGGTTCAAAACAACACTTTTTTTGTTGAACTTTTTGCTCCATTAAAACCCCAATATATATCTTTTCATATTGAAGAGGAGAAACACCCTCACCGTCTTATCCAAAAAATTCGTTCTCTAGGTATAAAACCAGCTATCGTTCTCAATCCACATACACCACCTGAGTCGGTTGAGTATCTACTTCAAGATTTAGATATGGTTCTACTTATGAGTGTAAACCCTGGATTTGGTGGTCAAAGTTTTATAGAGTCTGTTATCCCTAAAGCTAAAAAATTAGATGAGATGAGAAATAGAATAAACCCTAACTGCCTTATAGAGGTAGATGGTGGAGTAAACGATAAAAATGTTCAAACATTAAAAGATGCTGGTGTGGATATAGTAGTCGCTGGTAGCTATGTGTTTAAACAAGAGAATAGAGCAGAAGCGATTAAAAGTTTACAGATCTAATGCGTACTAAAATCTGTGGAATTACATCGTTAAAAGATGCGATGGTAGCGATCGACTCTGGAGCTGATGCGTTGGGATTTGTTTTTTATGAAAAATCTCCAAGAAATATCTCTATAAAAGATGCAAAAGAGATAATAAAACAACTTCCCCCTTTTATTGAAAAAGTGGCACTATTTGTAAATGTTGATGCTCAAATAATCAATACAACCTGTAAAGAGACAGGTGCAACGTTGGCACAGCTCCATTTTGAAGCAGATGCAAAACTCTACGATGCACTTGATATACCTCATATCAAAGTTATTCGTGCTAAATCCAAAGATGATATTTTAAACTACTCCAATGAGTATAGGTTAGTAGATGCCTATTGTGAAGCTTATGGTGGTGCTGGAAAACGAATTAATATTGAATGGTTTGATGAGATAGATTGTTCTAAAATCATTCTTGCAGGTGGACTTGATCCAACAAATGTTGCTTCACTAAAAAAATATAACTTTTTTGGTGTTGATGTAAGTAGCGGTGTAGAGTTATCAAAGGGTATAAAAGATAGTAATAAAGTCAAAAAGTTTATAAAAAATGCTCAGTAAAGAGTTTCCACTTGATCAAAAAAGTATCTCCAGACTTGCATCTCGTGGTCTATCCCTTAATGCATTAAGAGATCAGCTAGAGGATAGTTTAGATTTTTCTCTTGAACTTTGGAGAGCTCAAGGTTTAAATATCATAAAAAAACAGGGCTATTTTTTCTTTGAAACAAAATTTATCCCTGTAAAGGATGCTGAGTTTTGTATTGTAGATATTGAAACAAATGGCTCTCATTTAGATAGACATCAGATTATTGAACTCTCAGCTATTAAAGTGAAAAACGGTAAGATTATTGACAAGTTTGATACTCTTGTAAACTGTAAGGTGATTAATGAACATATTACGGCTATTACAGGTATTAGTGCAGAGGATACAAAAAATGCTCCAAATATTAAAGAGGTTCTCTACTCTTTTAAACTGTTTTTAAATGATGCCATATTTGTTGCCCATGATGTTAAGTTTGACTACAATTTCATTTCAGGTTCATTTGAGATGTATGGTTTAGAACCTATTTTAAATAGAAGTTTATGCTCTTTAGCACTCTCAGAAAGAACAGTAATATCCTTTAGATATGCACTCTCCTATCTTAATCAAACATATAACCTCTACCCAGATGCAATACACCATAGAGCTATGAGTGATGTATTAACCACTTATGAACTTTTTAAATTATCTTTTAAAAATTGTACTGAAAGCTTGAATAATGTCGAAGATCTGATAAGGTTTTCAAAGGATGCCCCAAGATTGAAACGTCCAAAGTTTGACCCTTTAAAAATAGAAGAGGAGATGAAAGAGGAGTAGTTGTTTTACCCCTCCTTTACCTCAACCTCTTTAAATGCTCCAGGACTTACGAGTCTATCGTATCTAGCACTCATTCTTTCTTCATCACTCATCATACGAAGTTTTGCTAACTCATCTAAAAAATAATCTGCAATAGCGATAGCTGCACTATCTCTATCTCTATGAGCCCCTATCAATGGTTCATTTAAAACATCATCAATAAGTTCTAACTCCAAAAGGTCACTACTTGTAATTTTCATAGCATTTGTTGCGTCTTCAGCTTTTTTAGGATCATTCCATAAAATTGCTGAACACCCCTCAGGAGAGATAACACTAAATACTGAATATCTCATCATAGCAAATTTATCAGCAACACCGATAGCTAAAGCACCACCTGAACCACCCTCTCCTATCACAATAGAAATAGTTTGAGTATTAAGTTCTGCCAACTCTAAAAGATTTCTAGCGATAGCCTCACTTTGGTTTCTCTCTTCAGCACCGATACCTGGATATGCACCGGGAGTATCTACAAGCATTAAAACTGGAATCCCAAACTTTTCAGCCATTTTAGCAGCACGAAGAGCTTTTCTATAACCCTCTGGATTAGGCATACCAAAATTACGTTTTAGTTTATTTTTAGTACCTCTACCCTTTTGCTCACCAATAACCATAACCTTTTCTTCGCCAATATAACCTATACAGCAAACAATAGCATGATCATCACGAAAATGTCTATCTCCATGAATCTCATATTTATCTTTCATTATTAAGTTTATATAATCAAGCGCATAGGGTCTATCAACATGGCGAGCTAACTGTAATTTTTGAAAATCAGAAAGCTTTCCATAAATCTTTCCAACCTCTTTATCTAGCTTTGTCTTTAAAAACTCAACTGTATCTTCATCGTGACGAACTCGAGCAGATATTATCTCCTCTTGAATAGATTTGATTTTTTTTTCAAATTTTAAATATGTAGCCAAATCTGATCCTTTAACCTAATTATATTTTTTTGAAAATTAGAACACCATTTGTTCCACCAAAACCAAATGAGTTACTCATAACAACATTTAATTCAGCTTTTCTCACACCATCTGTAACATAATCTAAATCACAATTTTCATCTTGAGTTTCATAGTTGATAGTTGGAGGGATAACACTATCTCTCATAGCCATTAAACATGTTACCGCTTCGATTCCACCTGCAGCACCTAAACAGTGACCTATTTGCCCCTTAATAGAACTCACAGGAGGACACCCCCCCTCACTACCAAGAAGCTCTTTGACTGCTGCTGTTTCATTTTTATCATTAATAGGAGTAGAAGTACCATGTGCATTTACATAATCGATAGTAGGTTCACCTGCCATTTTATATGCTGCTTTCATAGCACGAGCTGGACCCTCAAGAGATGGAGTAGTGATATGATTTGCATCACCACTTTCACCAAAACCGATAATCTCACCATATATACTAGCACCACGAGCAACTGCTGATTCATACTCCTCTAATACAAGTGCCGCTGCACCCTCACCCATAACAAACCCATCTCTATCTCTATCAAATGGTCTAGAGGCTGTTTTAGGGGAATCATTTCTTGTTGAGAGTGCTTTCATGGCAGCAAACCCACCAATACCAACACCAGTAACGGCAGACTCAGCAGATACAACTAGCATCTTCTCAGCACCATTACACATAATAGTTTTTACCGCTTCACTGATAGCATGTGTTCCAGCAGCACAAGCTGTTACACTTGAAAGATTTGGACCCTTTGTTCCATGTTCAATAGAAACAAATCCACCAAGCATATTTACTAATGCTCCAGGAATAAAGAAAGGAGAGATTCTACGAGGTCCTCTCTCTTTTAAAATAACAGAATTTTTCTCAATCGAAGGAAGTCCACCAATACCAGAACCAGCACTAATACCAAATCTTTCCATATCAGTATCTTCTGTAAAATTAGCATCAGCCATAGCTTCTTGAGCAGCTTTAAGACCTAAATGGATAAATCTATCCGCTTTTTTTACCTCTTTTGGAGCCATAACTGTTGATGGGTCAAAATTTTTTACTTCACCAGCAATTTTTACACTATAGTTTTCTGGGTCAAAAATAGTAATAGTATCTATCCCACATTCGCCATCGCAGATAGCTTTAAAAGCTGTTTCTTTATCATTACCAACTGAGTTAATCATACCCAGTCCAGTTACTACCACTCTTCTCATTCAACACTCTCCATAAAATATAAAATATTTTTAGAGATTAACTGTTTTTTCAATCAATCACTAAAAACATTTAAAAAACTGTAAATAGTCCTAAAGACTATTTACTTTCAATATATGCTACTACATCAGCAATTGTTTGAATTTTTTCTGCTTCATCATCAGGAATCTCAATATCAAATTTCTCTTCTAAAGCCATAACTAATTCAACAACATCTAAGCTATCTGCACCTAAATCTTCTACAAATTTTGCATCATCTTTAACTTCATCAGCGCTAACGCTTAATTGTTCTACTACTACTTCTTTAATATCTTCTAAAAGTGCCATTATAGCTCCTGTTCTTTTTAATTTAATCGTATAATTATAACTATGTTAGCTTAAAAAAAGCCTTTAGGCTATGCCATATTCATTCCACCATTTACTTTTAAAGTCTCTCCTGTGATGTAACTAGAGTGATCTGAAAGTAAAAATGCTGTCGCCTCTGCCACCTCTTTAGCTTCACCCATACGCTTCATCGGTATTTTAGCATTTATGCCATCTTTAATCTCATCACTAAGTACACTAGTCATCTCCGTAGCTATAAAACCTGGTGTTACACTATTAAAACGTATTCCACTTGTTGCAGCTTCAATAGCAAAACTTTTCGTCATCGCATTGACACCACCTTTACTTGCTGCATAGTTTGTTTGTCCCGCATTTCCTGTTTCACCGATAATAGAGGAGATATTTACAACTGCACCAAATTTTTTCTTCCTCATCACTTTCATAGACTCTCTACAACCTACAAAAGTTGCTGTTAAATTAGCATTAATAACCGACATAAAATCATCTGTTTTCATGCGAAGTGCTAATTTATCATTAGTAATACCAGCATTGTTTACAAGGTAAGAGAGTTCACCATCACTATCTACAATAGTCTTAATAGCATCAACAAATGCAACCTCATCACTTACATCAAAACCGATAACAGCAGCACTACCACCCCCAGTTTCTATCGCATCTTTAACTGCATCTGCTTCTAGTGCTCCACTTCTATAATGAACCCATACCTTTAAACCAAAACTAGCTAAAGTTTTTGCAATCTCTGCACCAATTCCACGACTTGAACCTGTTACTAATACATTTTTTCCACTAAATTTCATCTATATTATCTCCATTTTTTCACAATTATACTATATTTGTTTTTTTATGAAAAATTTTATATAGATTTTAATTAACCAACTCTTTGAAGATTAACATACCAATCATCATTAAAATAGAGAGTACCTTCAGAGAGTTTTATATCGATGAAGTTATTATGAATTTCAAGAGATTTTACATATTGGCTAGGTATATCTAAATCATCTAAAAGATATTCTGTTTCACTATCTTGTGATAACTCACAGCCATATTCTAATTCAAACTCTTCTCTGTCTATGCTAAATTCTCTTGTTTTCAAAGTAATTTCCTTATTTAGTTTGTGAATAGTAAATCAAAAATATTACTTGAAAATTACAAGAGGAGAACCAGTATCAATAGTCAAAAGGTAGGTTTGTAACTCTATAGTAATCAGAACGTTCTATTTATGAAATATATTAAAACTAATATCTCAAAAAAATTCCAAGGATTAAACAGATGAAAATATTTTTTTTACAAATACTATTCTCTATTATCTTTCTCATAGAGGCAAGTAGCACTATAGGTAACTGTAATAAGCTCGTAGTCGATGAGAGGTTACCAAATGTTATCACATCAGATATGATACTTCTCTCCTCTAAAGTTTACGGTATAGATAAAAAAGTCATTGTACAAAATAGTGCAACTTTAACCATAGAACCAGGAACTACTCTTGCAGGTTGCAGTCTCTTCTCATACCTAGTCATTTCACAAAACTCTAAAATAATAGCAAAAGGTACAAAAGAGAAACCAATAGAGTTTACCTCTCAACTGGATTTATTAGGTTATTCATCTGCTGGAGTTACTGGAGAGTGGGGAGGTGTAGTTATAGCTGGAAATGCATACACACACTATAAAGACAACAGATATGAAGCGGATGAAACTATCTCATTTGGAAGTCAAACAGATAAGTATGATAATGAATCTTCTGGTATTTTAGAGTATGTTCTCATAAAACACACAGGATATAAAGTAAAAAAAGGTAAAGAGTTAAATGGTTTATCTTTAGCTGGTGTAGGTAGAAATACAGTTATAAAAAACATCGCTATTATAGGTGGAAAAGATGATGGTATAGAGATATGGGGAGGATCTGTAAATATAGATGGCTTATATATTTATAATGCCAAAGATGATTCTATCGATACTGACCTCGGCTACAGAGGAAGTATTAAAAATGTTCTCATAGTACAAAATAGGGTAGATAGTAAAAACAACCATGATTCCTCTGCAATGGAGTTTGGAAATGATAAAAACCTCATCACCACTACTAAAAACAATATAACATTTCCACAAATAAGTAACCTTACAGCTTATATAAAAGGTGGTGGTATATATAACAAATATGATGCAGGATTTAGCCTTAAAAATATCAAAATCATCAGTGATAAATCTAAAGATAATGAGATGGTTTACTTTAGAGGAAAAGAGACTTATATTACAGGAGAAAAACAGATCGATGGGAATGTCTGTTTTATAAATTCAGAAAAAAAACTAAAACTTAAAGATATTTTTTCTAAGAAAAACAGTAAGGCACCTATAAAAGAGTACACAGCCTATGACTACTTTATAAAAAACCACAAACACTCAGGAAAAGGTAAACTTCTTACACGAAACTCCTGTTCAGGTGCAGATGAAGACAGTATATGGAAAGGGATAAAAGGCTCAAATAAAGCTCTTGAATAAATGTTCTCAAAGACTAAAGTATCAAACTCACTCAACAAGTTGATTTGTTGAATGAAATAAATACCTAACGAGGTAATTTAGAAACCCTATACTCCAAGTTAGAAGCAAACATAAGTTCATCAAACTTTTTGGGACTGACTAAATAGGCTATAATTGCATCTATGAATAAAAATAAAAAATACAAAAAATATAGACGATTAACAGAAGAAGAGAAAAGCTTAATTTTTAAATTAAATGAAGAAAATATAGGACAGCG
>JAYEGK010000102.1:0-3413 GCA_034716265.1 Campylobacterota bacterium | reverse complement strand
CACTATCCCATAGCCATCGTTCAAGTGTTTCTAGTGTAAGTTTGTTCATATTGATTAAATCCTATAAATTATTATTTGATTTATTATACAGGGTTTTTGGTTATAGACTGGAAAAGTTATCTTGATTAATTAGGGTGGTATATTTTAAACTCTTTACATTAAAAGTTCATTGTTACACAATGTAAAGATCCATGCTGTTTTATCAATGTTTGACAATCAATGGGAATAACTTCTCTATCTTTAAATAAGCTGTTAAAGATAGCAAGAGCCTCTGTGTCTTCCTCTACTCCATACACTGGTACTAAAACAGCACCATTGAGAAAAAGAAAATTTGCATAGGTAGCAGGGAGTCTCTCCTCTTGAAAATATATCGCTTTGGTCATAGGGAGTGCTATCAGTTTTAGGGCATACTCTTTTGCAAAGAGTTTTAACTCACTTTCCATCAGTTTTAACTCTTTATAATGCTCATCCTCTTTATCTTTCAATGCTACATATACAATAGTTTTTGGATCTATAAATCGAGCTAAAGTGTCTATATGAGAATCTGTATCATCACCAGCTAAATAACCGTGGTTAAGATATAAAATATCGGTTGCACCAAACTCATTTTTAAGTTTTTGAGTTATCTGCTCTTTTGAAAAATCTTTATTTCTATTTTTATTAAGCATACATTTTGAGGTTGTTAAAAGTAGTTCTGCCCCATTACTCTCGACACAACCACCCTCTAAAATAAAATCTACTTGTTGCATTTTGGAGTTATAATGGTGTTGTATCACTTGACTCATAGCATTATCTTTTTTGGCTTCAAACTTTCCACCCCAGCCTGTAAAACTAAAATCAAGAAGAACTCTCTCCTCTTTAGCATTTAAAATGGAGAGAGCGGAACTATCTCTTGCCCAAGTATCATCTGTTTGGTACTCTATAAAAAAGAGATTATTATTATCTGAAAACTTTTCCTTTACTCTTGCTATATCATCACAGATGATAAAACATTTTTGATATTTTATGATAGCATTGATAATTACGATAAAATTATCTTCCGCTTCCTCTAAATACTCACTCCAATCACTCTCTTTATGAGGAAAGATTATCTGTGTAAAATTTTGCTCTTCAAACTCAGCTATAAATCTTTTCATTTTATATCTATTCGATAGTTATAACTTTTTTGATCAGCTATGCTATAAAGTTCAGAGATATTATCTTTTATAATCTCTAAAATATTTCTATCTATCTTTCCCTCTCTATCCATTTCATCTAATATCTCAAGGATTTTATCTATCTTTAACTGTTTTCGGTAGGGTCTATCCTGTACAAGAGCTTGAAAAATATCACTTAATATTAATATTCTTGACTCTATCCCCAACTGTTCTGCTGTTCTTTGATAGGGATACCCTTTTCCATCTAAAGATTCATGATGTGTTGAAGCTAGTAGAGCGATATCTTTAAACCCATCTATCTTTCTTAAAATCATCTCAGAATCAAAGCTATGTCTATGCATAACTCGAATATCCTCCTCCTCTAGTGGAGCATTTTTTTCTAAAATAGAATCATCAACTCTTAACTTTCCTAAATCATGTAAAAGTGCAGCTAACTCTAAAATATCTATTCTATCTTGTGTTAAAGAGAGCTTATTTGCTATATAGACAGCTACTTTAGAAACATTAAGGGAGTGTTCACTTGTAAAGTTACTTTTTGCATCTACTATGTTAGCAAACATAAAAGATATCTTTTTTAAATCTTTAAACTGATACTCTTTTTCACTCTCTTTTGCTATCCATTCATGTAAAAAAAATTCTATATTTGTATCTTCAAGATAGAGCCAAAAAAAATCAGGGTCCGATATTTTCTCAAAAATATCAACAAGTTTTGGATGAAACATCTTTGATTTTTGAGTTTTTAGAACCTCTAAAATCTCCCTTTTATCTTTCCCTTGCGCTCTTAGTGCATCTACTCTATCTACAAGTAAAATAATATTTGTATCTATCTTACTCTCTTCATCTATTTCTATACTCTCTAAATCACTCCAATGCGTGTGATGATATAGAATAATATCTGAGTATTTTTCATAAAATCTTACACTTTTAAGTAGTAAAGCACCCCTATCACAATGCTTTTGAGAGCCTTCCCAGTCTAGTTCACTAACTAAGCTATGATGTACACCTGTGTTGGATACACCACAATCATGAAGCATACCGATAGTTATCATATCATCTATCTTCTCTTGATTATAACCTAGTTTTTCAGCTACTATACTTGCCATAAATGCAACTCTTTTACCGTGGTAAAGGTTCATCAATACCTACAAAATCAAGAGCTTCAGAGAGAGCATAAGAGACCTCCCTCATATTTAATCTATACATCTTCCTCTGCCATACTCTCCACCTCTGCTACGAACCTATCAACAAGCTCACTCTCATCTAGATTTGCAACCACATCACCCTTAACCATAACAAGACCTTTGCCTTTACCATAGGCGATAGCTACATCTGCATGAGCTGCTTCTCCTATCGCATTGACAACACATCCCATCACTGAGACATTAAGTGGAGTTTTTATATGGGCTGTTCGTTTCTCTATCTCTGCAACGGCAGTTACCAAGTCAGCCTCTATCCGTCCACAAGTAGGACAGGAGATAATATTGAGTCCATCAGGCATAGCTCCACTATCTTTTAAGATGGCACGAGCTACATTTATCTCCTCCTCCAGCTCCCCTGTAATACTCACTCTCAAAGTATCCCCAATACCATCAAGAAGTAAAGTACCAAGACCGATAGAGCTTTTGACTGTTGCATGAAAAAGTGTTCCCGCTTCTGTAACACCTAGATGAAAGGGATAACTATTTTTAGGACGTAACATTCTATAAGAATCTACTGTTCTTTGAACATCACTCGCTTTAAGCGATATTTTAATATCATCAAATCCCAAATCTTCAAGATATTTTATATTATACTCCGCTGATGCCACCATCCCCTCTGCTGTTTGTCCATATCGGTTTAAAAACTCTTTTTCAAGTGAACCAGCATTGACACCGATACGAATAGGAAGATTATGAGCTTGACAAGCTTTGACTATCTCTGCTACTTTTACTTTTGAACCGATATTACCAGGATTTATACGGATACAATCAACACTCTCAGCTGCAATAAGTGCAAGTTTATGATTAAAGTGAATATCTGCAACAAGAGGGAGTTCAATACGCTCTTTTATAGATTTAAGAGCCAAAGCGTCTTCCATATCTGGAACAGCAACACGAACTATATCTGCTCCTGCAAAATGTAAACGTTTTATCTGTGCAACAGTAGCTTCAACATCGTGGGTATTTGAGTATGTCATAGATTGAGTGCTTATAGGAGCATCACCACCTACACCAACATCTCCAACATATATTTTTTTAGTGGGAATTCTATTTATCA
>JAYEGK010000101.1:2062-3451 GCA_034716265.1 Campylobacterota bacterium | reverse complement strand
TACTCCTTTAATAGCATCTGCTAAAACAGTGTTTACTTTTGCTTCATCTTCAAAATTAACACCAAATATATATCCACCCTCTAGCTTTGAACCACTTCTAGCCATAACAGCAGATTGTATATAGGGACTAAATGATAAATCAGGGAATTTTGTTTCTAAGTCTATAAGTAGGTCTTGATTAACAGCACCATAAAATTTAGGGATAACTGTGAGGGGATAGTTCATAATAGTAAGTTTTTTTCTAAACTCTTTATCAAAACCATTCATAAGTGCCATAGCGATAAGAAGAACCATCACACCCAATGAGATACCGATAAATGCTAAAAGAGCAGACAAAAATATAAATGGCTGCTCCTTATCAAATCTTAAAAACCTTTTAATAAGGTATGGTACTATTGATTTACTCAAGAAGCAAATGCACCTTTTTTAGGTCCACTTTTTCCACAACACTGTTTATATTTTTTGCCACTACCACAAGGACAAGGATCATTACGAGCTATCTTTTTTTCAACAGTAGATCTCTCCTCTTTATCTTCAGAGTGATTAAATTTCATTTGAGCCTCTTGTAATGCCTGCTCTTCAGCCAACTGCTCTGCAATTCGTTTCGCTTCATCCTCTGGAGATTCCATCTTGAACTGAATGATTTGAAGTGTTTTTATAGTATTGAATTTAATATCATTTCTAAACTCTTCAAATAGATTAAAACTCTCTTTTTTATATTCTACTAGAGGGTCTTTTTGATTGTAGGCACGAAGTCTGATACCAGTTTTCATATTATCCATGGCGTAAAGATGTTCTCTCCATGCACTATCAAGCTCTTTAAGATAGAACTCTTTTTCAATATCTACTCTTACACTATCCTCAAGTAGATCCATCTTTTCATCATAAGATTTTTTTACAGCTATATCTACAAACTCTAAAAGTGCCTCGTACTCTAAGTTTTCTAAACTCTCAATAGCTATATCAAAATTTATACCCTCTTTGATTAGCTCTGATAGTTTTTTAACATTGAAATCTTCAACAGCACCACCATCAAAGATATCACATTGAGAGATTAAATCGATAATATAATCTGTTCTAATACTATCAATCTTAGATGCTATATCAAAATCTTCACTTAAAAGCTCATTTCTAAAATGGTAAACAATCTTACGTTGTTCATTGGCTACATCATCATACTCAACAATCTGTTTTCTTCCATCATAGTGCATATTTTCAACTTTCATTTGAGCTTTTTCAACCGCACGAGTTACCATTTTTGATTCGATATACTCTCCATCTTCAACACCAAGACGTTCCATAATAGATTTGATTTTGTCACTTCCAAAGATACGTAAAAGATTATCTTCTAAAGAGAGATAAAACTGTGTAGTTCCCTCATCACCTTGA
>JAYEGK010000101.1:0-2052 GCA_034716265.1 Campylobacterota bacterium | reverse complement strand
CACGAAGTTGATTGTCTATACGACGATTTTCGTGACGCTCTGTACCGATAATATATAAACCACCCAATGCTTTTACTTCATCGTTTACTTTTATATCAACACCACGACCAGCCATATTTGTAGCGATAGTAACAGCACCCTTAGAACCAGCAGATTTAATAATCTCACCCTCATGTTCATGATTTTTAGCATTTAAAACGGTATGTGCAATTTTCTCTTTTTTCAAAACAGTATGAAGTAGTTCAGATTTTTCAATAGATGCAGTTCCTATTAAAACAGGCTGACCAGTTTTTGAAAGTTTTTTAATAGTTTCTATAACTGCTCCAAACTTTTCCTCTTCTGTTTTATAGATAAGGTCATTTAAATCTTTTCTTGAGATAGGAATATTTGTAGGAATAGAAACAACATCCAAAGAGTATATTTGAGCAAACTCCGTAGCTTCTGTTTCTGCTGTCCCTGTCATACCTGAGAGTTTATCATACATTCTAAAGTAGTTTTGAAATGTAATATCTGCAAGAGTTTGTGTCTCCTCTTTTATCTCTACACCCTCTTTAGCTTCAAGAGCTTGATGTAGTCCCTCTGAAAAACGACGTCCTTCACTTAAACGTCCTGTAAACTCATCAACGATAACAACTTCACCATTATTAACAACATAATCCACATCTTTTTCAAAAAGAAAGTTTGCTTTTAATGCTTGATCGAGTGAATGTGGAAGAGATGCATTTTCTGCACTATAAAGATTTTCTACTTCAAAAAGCTCTTCAGCTTTAGTGATACCCTCTTCCGTTAAAAGAACAACTTTATCTTTCTCATCAACTGTAAAATCTCCCTCATCTTTAGCATTTTCATCCGCTTTTTTATCCTCTAAAGTTGCAGCTTTACCTTTAGTAAGCTCCAGAGCAATTCTATTTGCTTTTACATAATCTTGCATATTTCTATTTGTAGGACCAGATATGATAAGAGGTGTTCTTGCTTCATCAATTAAGATAGAATCTACTTCATCGACAATAACAAAAGCATGATTTCTCTGTGCCATCGTTTGAGCACTATAACTCATATTATCTCTTAAAAAATCAAAACCAAACTCATTATTTGTACCATACGTTATATCTGTATTGTAAGCTGCTTTTTTTAGTTCAGGGTCATGCATATCTTCTAAAAGAGTACCAACACTAAAACCTAAAAAATTATATAGTGGTTTCATCTCATCTGCATCTCTTGTTGCAAGATAATCATTTACTGTTACAAGATGTACTCCTTTTCCACTAATAGCATTTAAAATAATCGCTAATGTTGCAACAAGAGTTTTACCCTCCCCTGTTTTCATCTCTGCAATACGACCTTCATGTAAAACCATACCACCAATTAGCTGAACATCAAAATGTCTCATATTTAAAATACGTTTACCAGCTTCTCTCGTAATAGCAAAAGAGTCTTCTAAAATATCATCTAATGTTTTTTCATTCTCTGTTACACTTTTTTTTAACTCTAAAAATCTATTTTGAAGTTCTTTGTCATCTAAAGGTTCATATTTACTCTCAAGAGCATTAATACTTTTTACTCTTTTCATATATTTTTTTAGTTCACGGTCATTTGCAGTACCAAAAATCTTACCCATTAACGTTTGTATCATTATTAGCCTTTTGTGGTGTAAATTGTATCTATTCTAGCATAGTATAGATTAGTATATGCTTTTAAGATATAATCGCAAAAAAAGGATTTTCTATGAAATATTTACTATTTTATTTAAGTTTGACTCTATCTGTTTTTGCTTCGTTTGAGGATATTTATTCATTTCAAGCAGATTTTTTACAAACAGTCACAGATGATAAAAATAAAGTTTTAACTTATGATGGAAATATTTCTGCTTCAAAACCACAAAATGCTCTTTGGAATTATAAAAATCCTGTTAATAAAAGTGTCTATATAAATTCTGATTCTGTGACTATTGTGGAACCAGAGATAGAACAGGTTATTATTAAAAAGTTAGAGTCTAGTTTTAATTTTTTTAATATGCTTAAAAACAGTAAAAAGATAAAAAAAGATACTTAT
>JAYEGK010000100.1:0-3455 GCA_034716265.1 Campylobacterota bacterium | reverse complement strand
AGTAATAAAAATATTTAATTAGGACCTTGGAGTATTTTTTCTCAAATCGCTGTTTTCAGCTATAACTTGTCTTATGTACCTTATATGAACTATATAGAATAAGCTATAGCTCTTTTAAATAGCTTTCACCCTCATAGATATTATAAAAAAAGAGTTTTCCCTCCTCTGTTCCTATGATGAGTTGATTTTTTACACTATAAAATTCTAAGGAGAGTATAGTCGATGATAGTTTTATATATTTTTTAGATAAAAGTTTATAGTTCTCTAAATCATAAAGAATAATATAGCCTAAAGCTGTGCCTAAAAGTAAAAATTTATCCTCTTTGATAGATATAACTTGAGTAATATCATCGTGAATACCCTGCAAGACAGATAACACCTTTGCACTATATATATCCCAAATGATAGCGGTTGCTTTACTATCTACACTAAAGAGTCTATTTTCAGTTAAAAATTTAATTTTAAGCACCTGTTGGGAATGAACTCTTAACTGTTGCACAATCTCATCTATTTTAAAATTAAAGATAGAGATACTTTTATCATAACTAGCAGTAGCCACCAAATTTGCATCTTTATGAAAAGCTATATCATTGACCATATCTATATGATGAGGAAGGGTGAAGGCAAGTCTACCCTCATCTATATCTACTCCAAATGTTTTTCCATCATCACCCGCTGCAAACATATACTTACCACTGGGATCGATCCCTACACAAGAGACCTCACCATGGTGCCTATCTATCTGAGCAACTATCTTTGTTGATGCTGTTGTATAGACTCGTGCCTCTTTTCTATCATGGCTAATAGATACTAAATGATGCATATCTCCACTAAAATCGATAACTCTATTTTTATAATATTTCTGCTCTATCGCAAGTTTAAAACCATAACGAACTTTTAATCTATCTATCTCTAAATAGCGGACTGTTGTTTGAGAATCAACAACAATCAACTCTCTATTTTCTAACAATTTTAAAAAAATAATAGGTTTTTTTATATTTAAAGTTTTTAACGAAGTCATCTACTACTAATCTCTTAAATAACCCTCATTTTTAAGTATCTCTCTTATCTCCTGCTGATGTGCATCACCCTTAGTTTCCATATGGACAGTAACATTTGCATCACCATAATCTAAAGATATAGAGGTTCTATCATAAGCGATATGAACAATATTTGCATTTAACTCTTCAAGTATCTGAGTAAAACGCATCAAAGAACCTGGTTTATCTACGAGTGTTACAGTAAGTTTCATCTTACGTCCAGATTTTAAAAGACCCTTTTCGATGATAACAGATAAAAGTGTAACATCCATATTTCCACCACTCAGAACAACAGCTACTTTTTTATCTTTAAGATATGGTAGTTTATTATGAAGTATCGCAGCTACACCAACAGAACCAGCACCCTCAACAACAAGTTTTTGCTTCTCAAGTAGAAATAAAATAGCACTTGCTATCTCTTCATCATCAACACTTATTATTTTATCTACATAGTTTAAAGCATACTCAAGTGTGACAGATGAAGTATCACGTACAGCTATACCATCTGCAATAGTACGTACACTCAAACTATCTATAGCCTCTTTTGTATCAAATGAATTTTTAAAAGCTGGAGCACCTAAGGCACTTACACCGATAACTTCTATTTTTGGATCTAAAGATTTTATAGCAGTTGCCATTCCAGCAATAAGTCCTCCACCACCAACTGGAATGATAACAGCATCCAAATCACTAGCTTTTTCTAAAATATCGAGTGCAACTGTACCCTGCCCTGCAATCACCTCTTTATCTTCAAAAGGGTGTACAAAAGTAAGAGAGTTTTCCTCCCCATACTTTGTAGCAAATGCATATGCTTCATCATAGTTTGAACCAGCTAAAATAACTTCTGCATCAAACTCTTTAACCCCATTTATCTTTGTAAGTGGTGTTGATTCTGGCATCACTATTACCGCTTTTATATCAAATTTTGAAGCAGATAGTGCAACACCCTGTGCATGATTACCCGCACTTGCAGCTACTACACCACAAGAACGTTCCTCATCACTAAGTGATGCTATTTTATTGTAAGCACCACGAATTTTAAATGCACCTGTTACCTGTAAATTTTCTTTTTTTAAAAAAACTTCAGATCCAGAAACTGCACTTAAATTTGGTGCATAAGAAAATGGTGTATCTACAACAACATCTTTGATACGTTGCTTTGCTTCATAAATTTTTTCGATATTTAACAAAACTAACCTTGAAGAGCTTTATGTTCTACCATACTACACATATTTTGAACAGCCATCATACCAGCATCTTTAGCTCTTTGAGCAGCTGCATTATTTACTATCCCTTGTTGCGCCCAAAAAACTTTTACATCCCCACGTGCTATACAAGCATCAGCAACAGCATCTAAAGCTTTTGGTTTTCTAAAAATATTTACCATATCTACTCCAATAGGTATCTCTGCTAGTGAACGATATACCTTTTCTCCTAAAATAGTCTCCTCCTTAGGATATACTGGAATTATCGTATAACCAACACTTTTTAAATATTTAGCAACTCTATGTGAAGCCTTTGTTTCATCTGGAGAAAGTCCTAAAACTGCTATCGTCTTAATACTGTCAAATATCTCTTTTATCTCCTCTTTATTTGAGTTTACACTTGGAAATTCACACTCCATCTTATATCCTTTTAAACCATTTTCATAGTATTTATTAATAGAGGGATTATATCAAAGAAAAATAAAGTTAAAGTTCATCAAAAATATTTAGGTACCAACTCTATAATCTTCTCATATATCTTCTCAAAATCAGTGGAGTAAACACGTGTTTGGGCTATGGAAGTTATAAAGTTTGTATCTCTCTCCCATCGTGGAACGAGATGTAGATGAATATGTTCTGCTATCCCTGCTCCACCCGCTTTTCCAAGATTCATACCGATATTTACACCCTGAGAGTTTAAACCCTCTTTTAAAAGTCTAACACCCTTTTGAGCCAATGCACTTATATGTAACCACACTTCACTATCTAACTCCTCTAGTTTATCTGTATGAGTATGGGGAATAATCATAAAGTGCCCTGGTGTATAGGGGTATCTGTTCATCACGATAAAACAGTGTTCATCTCGATAAAGAACTTGTAGCTTTTTATCATCCTCTTTATGGGTGCTAATATGACAAAATACACACCCCTCTATCTTTTGATTTGTTACATACTCATCTCGCCAAGGGGCATATAATATATCTTGCATCTTACTCTCCTCTCTATTTACCTTAACACCTATTTTATCGGATTTATCTTTTTTAAAACATACCTTTTTTGCTAAATAAAAATAAATTATGAATAAAGTGTTATAATAATCTAAATTAAATTAGAAAAAGAGGTGTTTTTATGTTTTCTTGGTATTTTACTCGACTTGTTATTGTGTTGTTGTCTCTTTTAATAATGTCTGGATGTGGTGGTGAAACGGAGG
>JAYEGK010000099.1:0-3456 GCA_034716265.1 Campylobacterota bacterium | reverse complement strand
TAGAAAAAGAGTGTCTAAGAAAGAAGCGATAAAACGAACAAAAAAACCTGCATATCTAACTTCATTCATAGTAATTTACACGTGGTAGTTTGGAGCTTCTTGAGTGATGATAACATCATGAACATGAGACTCTTTAAGACCAGCAGATGTAATCTCTACAAATTCAGCTTTATCCCAAAACATCTCCATATTTTCACTTCCACAGTAACCCATAGATGAACGAAGTCCACCCATCATTTGATGAACAATACCAGCGATTGAACCTCTAAATGGCACACGACCCTCTATCCCTTCTGGAACGAGTTTATCAGCAGCTGTTCCCTCTTGAAAATATCTATCTGTTGAACCTTTTTGCATCGCACCGATAGAACCCATACCACGGTATGATTTATATTGACGACCTTGGAACATTATCGTTTCACCAGGAGCTTCTTCTGTACCTGCTAGAAGTGAACCAGCCATAACACAAGATGCACCAACAGCAAGAGCTTTAGAGATATCTCCAGAGTATTTGATACCACCATCAGCAATAACAGGTACACCATGTTTACGTGCTGCTTGCGCACACTCATCGATAGCAGAAATTTGCGGAACACCAACTCCTGCAACGATGCGTGTTGTACAGATTGAACCAGGTCCTATTCCAACTTTAACACCATCTGCACCAGCTTCTATAAGTGCTTCAACTGCTTCTTTTGTTGCGATATTTCCAGCGATAATATCAACTTCCATCGTTTCTTTGATTTTTCTCACAGTATCTAAGATACCTTTAGAGTGACCATGTGCAGAATCGAGAACTAAAACATCAACACCAGCATCAACAAGTGCTTTAGCACGGTCAATCTGACCAACACCGATAGCAGCACCAACAACAAGTCTTCCAAAGGCATCTTTGTTTGATGTAGGATATTCGATACGCTTTTTGATATCTTTAATAGTTACAAGACCTTTTAAAAATCCATCTTCATCAATAATAGGAAGCTTTTCAATCTTATTTTTATGCATAATCTCACCTGCTTCATCAAGATTGATACCTTTTGTAGCTGTTATCAAAGGCATAGGAGTCATCGCTTCACTTGCTAATCTTCTCATATCTTTTTCAAAACGCATATCACGATTTGTAAGAATACCTAAAAGTTTGTTATGACCATCAACAACAGGAACACCTGAAATTTTATACTCACTCATTAACTTTTCAGCATCTGCTAAAGTTGCATCAGGGTGAACAAAAATAGGGTCTATAATGATGCCACTTTCAGATTTTTTAACTTTTGTTATCTGTTTACATTGTGTAGCTATATCCATATTTTTATGAATAATTCCGATACCACCAAGTCTTGCCATAGCGATAGCTGCTTTATATTCTGTTACGGTATCCATTGCTGCTGAAACCATAGGAATTTTAAGAGAGATATTACGAGTTAATTTAGTTTCTAATGAAACCTCTTTAGGGAGTACTTCAGAATATTGTGGTACTAAAAGTACATCCTCAAATGTTAGTGCGCGTTTACGAATTCTCATGGTTAGCCTTTATAAAAATAGATATTAAAATTTGGCGATTATATCTTTTTTGTGGTTAAGAAGAGGTAAAAAAAAGATAATTAAGATATAATACAGCTACAAAATTTTAATAAAAAAAGAGGTATCTCTAATGAAATTGTTACTTTTATTGATGTTAAGCACACTGCTCTTAGCTGAAAAATCAAAAGAGACTTGTTATACAGTTCAGATTACAAGTGAAAAAAATACGAAAGCGAATGAAGAATATTTAAAAAGTAAAGATTATGCTGATGGTTGTAAAATCATGACGATAGGGAGCAATCAAACTGTAAGATGTGGATGTTATGATGATATAAAAGATGCAAAAAAGAAGCTCATCTCTTTATATGATGAATATACAGAAGCTTATATTATGAGTACATATAAATATCGTTTTGATGATACAGATACTATAAAGAAGCAAGAGAGAAAAAAAATGAGGAAAGTAAGTAAGGGAAGTAGAGATCAATGTTACTCTGTAGAGATAGAAAATAGAGAAAAAACAGAGGAAAATATACACCTTCTTGCTAAAAAAACATTTCCTGAATCTTGTATAACGATGAGTTTGGATGAGCGTCTTTCTGTACGATGTGGATGTTATAAGGATAGAGATACTGTTATCAACGATTATTTAGCTTTGAAAAAGCGATATGAAAGTAGTATTATCAAAATTTCAGATGTACACCAATTTAAAAAGAGAACAACTAAGCCAAAAATAGAAACTGTAGATAATAAAGTTTATCTTGAAAAAATAGCTTCATTAGAGGAGCTTATTGAAGATCTAAAAAACACTATTAAACAGCAAGAGCTTTATATTGAAAATATGGATGAAGTAGAGCAGACAGAGGAGAGTGAAGCTCTGATAATGTTCGATACAGATAGAAAGACAGAGAGTAAAGTTGAAGAGAAAAAAAAGATAGATCTAAAAGAGAAAGAGATGATTCTTGAAGATGACCTGCAAGAGGATGAAGAGATAGTTATAGATGAAGGTGAAAATATAGAGGAAGATTCAATAATTATTGAAGATGAAGAGTTACAGATTGAAGATGTTGATTTAACTTTAGGTTTAAATGAAACTTCAACAGAAAAAAAAAATCTTAAAAAAAATAGTTTAGATACAAAATATTTTATAGGAACATCTCTAGGTTTAGCTTTAAATCAAGAGTTTGATGAAACTGGTTTGGCAACGAGTTTCTCAGTAGGATATAAATATAATAAAAACTTTTTTATTGTAGGGGAGTACCAAGCAACAACAATATATACTCCTGCTTTTCATTATCTCTTAACTTCTGCAAACTATAAACTTGATGAAATTTATGGTGTAGCTCCTTATGCAGGTTTTGTTTTAGGATTAAGTCACAATGTATCTAAATTTGTTGATGATTCTTTAGTGATAGGTCTTCAAATAGGTATAGAAAAAAGTTTAAAAAAATATATAGGTTTTAATATGGATTTTTACTCTTCATATCGTTATTTAATGTTAAATGAAAATAGTATAGAGGAACATGATATAAATTTTGGGTTAAGATATCATTTTTAAGTCAAATTTACTTTTGCTATAATTATAAAACTATAAAAAACAGGATACTCTTTTGCAATATACAAATGAAGAATTAAAACAAAAAATAGATGCTTTAAAAGCAAAACTGAGTGTAACAGTTGTTGCACATTTTTATCAACGTGATGAAGTTTTTGAGGTTGGTGATATTACAGGTGACTCACTAGAGTTAGCAACAAGAACACGTGATGACGATGCAGAGTTTGTTCTGTTTTGTGGTGTTGGTTTTATGGGTCAAAGTGTTAAAGTTTTAAGCCCTAACAAACGTGTAGTGATGCCAAAAATAGCATGTTGTGCGATGGCAAGTATGATCGATGGTTTAGAGTTTGATAAGGCCGTAAAAGCTTTAAATGAGAGTG
>JAYEGK010000098.1:0-3457 GCA_034716265.1 Campylobacterota bacterium | reverse complement strand
CACTCCCCCTTTTGATAAATGGAGCGACAAGACCATCTGAGATAGATTTTTCAAAAAATATATTTTCCCTTGCTACAAACAACAACTATACTACCTCTTTTATCTCTATCCAAACTAAAAAGAGTACGAGATATATCAAACCCTATCTTCATCAAAAAAAAATAAACAATTTTAATATAGTTGGTTCAAGAGATGATAAAGAGCTTTTAAATCTATTTGAAAATATCGATTTCAATAGTACAAAAGCAAATTTTATTGTGATGCAGATGCAGGGTCAGCATAGTCCCTACATCTACTATGAAAACTACAAAAAATCCACGATACAAGAGCAATATACTCAATCGATGCACTATTCAAATAGGATTATTTTAGAGATGATAGAGTATATAAAGAGTCTCAAGAAGGAAACGCTCTTTATCTTTACCTCTGACCATGGAGAACTTTTAGGAGAGAGAGGAAAGATGGGACATAATAGATTTGAAAAGGAGATTTATAGAGTGCCTCTGATACTATTTCACACTTTAAAGCAAAAAATAGATTTTCAAAATATTCAATCACATCACGATATATATACTCTTATGCACTATATTTTAGGGTATGCAAAAGAGTTAGAGTTCAGCCAAAAGAAGATACGAGTAAATGGCTCTATGATAAGTGAAGAGGATGGGTTTAGAGAGTTTTGATTTGTAAAAATATTATTTAAAGATTCTGCCATCTCTTCTGATGATAACCGTACTTCCAATCCTTCTGCAACATTTATCTATGATATAATATTCTATATTAAAAAAGGATATTAAAAAGCTAAGCAGATGACCCTAGAACAAACAATAAAACAGCTCCCACCATCCGCAGGTATCTACCAATATTTTGATAAAGAAAACAATCTTCTTTACATAGGAAAAGCAAAAAATCTCTCCAAGCGTGTGAAGAGCTATTTTAATTTTTCCCCTAAACTCAAAGCAAACTCTACTCTTTCGCAACGTATAACAAAGATGATAAACCAAACAGTTTCACTCAACTACATAGTTGTAAACTCTGAACACGATGCTCTTATACTTGAAAACTCTCTCATAAAACAACTCAATCCTAAATATAATATTTTACTTCGTGATGATAAAACATACCCCTATATATTTATCGATAGTTCTCAAAAATATCCCCGATTTGAGATAACAAGAAAGATTATCAATAGTAGTGATATTAGATATTTTGGTCCCTACTCTGTTGGTGCTAAAGATATTTTAGACTCTATCTATGAGATATGTAGACTTGTTCAAAAAAAGGGTCCACTTGCATCAAAAAAGATATGTTTATATCATCAGATAGATAGATGTTTAGCACCTTGTGAACTCAATATATCTCAAGAAAGATACCAAAAAGAGATAGATTTAGCGATAGAACTGATAGAAAATAAAAAGTTTTTAATCTCAACACTTACAGATAAGATGATGGAGTATGCAGAGAATATGCGTTTTGAGGAAGCTGGTGAGCTTCGAGATAGATGTGAGAGAATAGCTAAGTCGGAGATACAAAGTGAGATAGATTTTGCAACAACTGAAAACTACGATATTTTTGTACTCCATAATAGTGATACACTAGCCGTAGTCGTACGAATATTTATGCGAAATGGAAAGATTATATCTTCCACTCACGATTTTATAACACTCAATGATGGATATGATGAAGATGAACTCTACCAAAGGGTTTTAATAGATTTTTATGGAGGAGAAAAACCTCCTATTATCGCCCCTATTTTAGTGATGAAAGAGTTTGAGGGAATAGGAAATATTCGTCAATATCTCAGCACTATTTTTGATAAAAAAGTGGAGTTGAAAGTACCAAAGATAGGCAAGAAAAAAAGCCTAATAGAGTTAGCTATACTCAATGCTAAAGAGCTTTTAAAACGAGATAAGAGAAGTGATTCTTTTGAACTTTTAGCAACTATTAAAGAGCTTTTATCTCTTCATAGAGTTCCAAATAGAGTTGAGGTTTTTGATAACTCTCATATGGCAGGAGTTGCTACTGTTGGGGCGATGATAGTATATGAAAACTCCTCTTTTGATAAAAAGAGTTATAGAACCTATCATCTTGAGGCTAAGGATGAATATGCTCAGATGAGAGAAACACTCACACGAAGAGTAAAAAGTTTTTCCAAAAACTCCCCACCCGATTTATGGATAATAGATGGAGGAACAACTCTTTTAAAATTAGCCTCAGAGATATTAGAATCAAATAGTGTTTTTATAGATGTGATAGCTATCTCAAAAGAGAAGATAGATGCAAAATCTCACCGTGCAAAAGGCAAAGCTAACGATATTTTACACACAACAAAAGAGAGCTTCACACTCAAAAATAGTGACAAAAGACTCCAATGGTGTCAAAACCTTAGAGATGAAGCACATAGAAGTGCAATAACTTTTCATAAAAAAACAAAACTTAAACTTGATAAAGAGAGTCAGTTACTTACACTTAAAGGTATTTCACAAGCGAAGATTATCAAGCTTTTAAACCATTTTGGAACATTTGAGATGCTAAAAAAGGTAAGTGTTGAGGATATTAGTTTAGTTTTGAGTAGGAGAGATGCTGAGGTTGTTAAGGGGGTTTATAATATGAATCAGCCGTTAAAAAATAATAGTTGGTATAAATATGATTAATTCAAAAGAACATGATGCTCTTATATTAAAAATGACAATAGAGTTTTTGAATTAGGTGAAACAGTAAGTAATGAAGAAGTTAATGTTTAAAGAGCTAAGTAATATCTGAACTTATAAGTATCGTTCAATAGCCAATGCTCCATGAAATACACCTAAAATATCTATAGTTTCTGTATCTTTGATAATATATGCAATACGATAGTGTCCATAAAGTAAAATTCTAATTTCATTATTTGTTTCATTTTGATATGGATATCCGACTTTTGGAAATGTAGATAAGATTTGAGTTTGAGTGAAAATTTCGTTAACAACTTTTTTAGCTATTTTAGGATTACGCTGTGCAATATAATCATGAATATCTTTAAGCCAAAAACTTGCTTCATCAGTCCAGTTGATATTTACCATTGTTTGATTCTATGTTCCATCTCTTTATTTGAAATAGTTTTATCGTTTTTAGAATCTTCTAAACCTTTTTTTATCATTCTATCAAATGCAAGTTCTTTTATAATCTCATCGTAAGAACTATCTGTTGGCAGTGATTTTATGATGTTTTTTGCCATAGTAGTTGGTGCGGTCATTGTTAACTCCATTATTTAAATATACACCATTTTAGCAAAATGATGTATATTTTACCATTAAATAAAAAATACAAAAAATATAGACGATTAGAGGATGGAAGAACAATGAAGCCTTGGAAGAGTTTTGCGAATCTCTACCAGATGTTCCAAAAGTTTATTGTGATGGGAATATGAGTTATGGTTCTGTTTTTGGTGAAAAAGCTACTCTTGAAAAGTCGGTTTTTA
>JAYEGK010000097.1:0-16648 GCA_034716265.1 Campylobacterota bacterium | reverse complement strand
TTAAAAGAGAAATCGAAAAAAATCGAAGATTTTGATCTGAAACTTCATCAGCTTTTAGATGCGATGAATCCGATGATGATCAATACAAATGGAATAGGTTTAGCTGCTATTCAAGTTAATTATCCTTTGCAAGTGTTAGTACTCAATATTCCAGATGAAGATGGAAATCAACCCCCTGAAAACCTTTTAGAGATTATCAATCCAACTATTGTAAAAAAAGAGGGTTCTACTACGTATCAAGAGGGTTGTTTAAGTGTTCCTAGTTTTTATGAAGATATTGTTAGATTTGAAACTGTAACGATAGAGTTCCAAGATAGATATGGAGAGAAACAGATACTAGATGCAGATGGACTTTTGAGTATCGCTATTCAACATGAGATAGATCATCTTAATGGTATTTTATTTATAGATAAACTCTCTTATGCAAGACGGAAAAAGTTTGAAAAAGAGTATAAACGGATGTTAAAAGAGAAGAAAAATTCCTGATAAAATATGACATCTTGTCATTTTTTTATAAATAAATTTTTTCCTATGATAGAATCAACCTAACTTTAAAATAGGGGTTGAAATTATGAAAAAAGTTATCTGTGCTACTTATGAGGGAATGGATGCAAAAATAGTTGATGTTGAATCTACTTTAACAAAAGGGCTTCCATCTTTTAGTGTTGTTGGTATGGCAACTACCGCTATTACAGAAGCAAAAGAGAGAGTAAAATCTGCACTTTTAAGTAATCAATTTTCATTTCCCCCAAAACGTATAACTATCAATTTAGCTCCTAGTGATGTAAGAAAAGAGGGAAGCCAATTTGATTTGAGTATGGCTCTTCTTATCGCATTAGATTATCTTAAAGATGATTTTACTCAATGGGCTGTCTTTGGAGAGTTGGGTCTTGATGGAGTAGTTAAAGAAAATATTAAGCTCTATCCCCTTATCCTCTCACTTGCAAATCAAAAACTTATAACAAAAGCGATTGTTCCCTACTCTAGTTTAGAAAAACTTTCCAAAATACCAAACATAGATTTTTATGGAGTAAAAACTCTTCAAGAGGCGATAGAACTTCTTCAAAATCAAGAGAGTGCAAAACCTAGCATGCAACAGAGTGAAATCGATTATCCCTTTTATGAGATTGGAAATGAGAAATATTTTTATATCAAAGAGTATAGAGATGATTTTATAGATGTTAAGGGGCAAGAGGTTGCAAAACGAGGAGCATTAATCTCTGCTGCTGGATTTCATAATATACTCTTTGAAGGAAGTCCAGGATGTGGTAAAAGTATGATAGCAAAACGACTAAAATATATCTTACCACCGATGACAACAGAGGATATTTTAAATATGTCAAAACTACAAGCTTTAGAGTTCAAGGAACCAGATTTTAAACCTCATAGAAATATGAGAATGCCTCATCATAGCTCTACATTAGCAAGTATTTTTGGTGGAGGAACTCATAAAGCACAGATAGGAGAGGTTGGATTAGCACATAAGGGGATTTTATTTTTTGATGAGCTTCCACACTTCAATAAAAATGTTCTAGAAGCACTTAGAGAACCGATGGAGGATAATAAAATACAGATTTCACGTGTAAACTCGAAAGTAGAATATCCAGCAGATTTTTTATTTATAGGTGCCATGAATCCCTGTCCTTGTGGTAATCTTTTACATCAAGAGAGAGAGTGCAGATGTAGTGAAATAGAGATAGTACGTTATAAAAATAGGTTGTCAGATCCATTTTTAGATCGTATAGATTTAATAGTAGTTATGCAAAATATTAATGCCGATGATAGCTCTAGTTATAGTTCAAAAGAGTTTCATAAGATGGTGGTTGAGGCACATATATTTTCTAAAAATAGAGGTCAAAAAAGTTTTAATGCGAAGTTAAGTGATAGTGAAATAGAGCGATATTGTAGTTTAAATGATGAGGTAAAAACAGTTTTAGATATGGCTATTAAACGTTTTGATCTATCATTTCGAAGTATAAAAAAGGTTCAAAAAGTTGCTCGTACTATTGCTGATTTAGATGCTTCAAATATGATTGAAAAGAAGCATATTTTAGAAGCTCTTAGTTATAGAAGAAGATAATATGATTATATTAGGAATAGATCCAGGAACAAGAAATATGGGCTATGCTCTTCTCTCTTTAGAGAGAGGAAAAATCTCGTTAGTTGAAGCTGGATTGATTAAGATGAAAGCGGAAGAGTTACAGTTTCAGATACCACAGATGGTAGAGGGTCTTGAGAGAATTTTTCAATCTCACTCTATTGATGAAGTTGCTGTTGAGGATATATTTTATGCACATAATCCTGCTACAACGATAAAATTAGCTCAGTTTCGAGGGGCTATTATGTTGAAAATATTGCAAGAGTTTGGAGCCTTTAATGAATACACAGCACTTCAAGTAAAAAAAGCATTGACAGGTAAAGCTAAAGCGGGAAAAGAACAGGTAAATTTTATGGTTAGAAAAGTTCTTAATATAAAAAAAGAGATTAAACCTTTCGATATTTCAGATGCCATGGCTGTTGCAATAACACACTCTCAAAGAGTTCGATTGAAAAAGTAGCAAAAAGTTTAATAATAGTTATGATAAAATCTACTCCTTAATTTCCTACAAAACTCAATTTAAAGAGGATGCTGATGATAAAAAACCGACTAAAAACAAAACTGTTATTTTTAATATTATTTGTTATTTTTAATACTGCTGTATTTTACACTACACAATTTTTCCAAGAAAAAAGGGTTAAAATTGTTTTAGACGATAGTCTTAAAAGTTTACAGATACATTATGATATTTTATTACAAAATCAGCGATTGACGGCTGATGCTGCTTATGCTTCCACTACTACTCTAACTCCTGGATTTTTAAGGATAATGAAAAAAGCTTCAAAATCCACTCCACGAGAAAAAAAACTTTTAAGAGAAAAACTTAAACGTTTATTGACAGAGAGATATAGAATACTTAAAGATCAAGGTGTTTTACAGTATCAATTTGTGTTACCAAACAATGAAGTTTTTTTAAGAATGCATAAACCCTCTAAATTTGGTGATAATATCTCTACTATTAGAAAAGATTTTAGATTTACAAATAAAACTTTTAGACAATCTCAAGGTTTTTTAGCAGGAACAGTAGCACATGCTTTTAGAAATGTTTACCCGATTTTTGATGAGAAAGGGAACTATTTAGGAGCGATGGATGTCTCATTTTCAAGTGATAGTGTTCAAGTATATCTCTCAGGTACAAGTAAAATTCATACCCATTTTATTGTTCATAAAGAGGTTTTTGATGCAAAAAGATTTGAGAAAGATGATTTAGTTTTAAAGTATATGGAGAGTGGAGAGCATGAAGCTTATATGTTGACACTCAATACCTCTCATACAAAAGATAAATGCGTCATTCAAAATAGAGCTAAATTACAAAAAGTAAAAAATAAAATTAACTATGCTATTGAGAATAAAAAACCATTTGCTGTTCATGCTATGCAGGATTCAAATCAGGTTGATGTAGTTGCTTTTTTACCTATTTTAAATAGTGAGAAAACAAAAACTTTAGCTTGGATAGTTTCTCATAAACAGAGTGCATTTATATATGAAGATATACAAACTATATTAGCTGTTAGAATTATTCTGTTTGTTGTATTTTTTATACTGTTGCTTCTTATTTATAGAGTATTAAAAGCAAAAGATAAGGTTTTAGAGGAGCAAAAGTTTGTAAATGATATTTTGAGTTCTACTCATGATATTGTATTTGCAACAGATTTTAAAACTGTTAATTTTTCAAATAAAAAGTTTAAAGAGTTTTTTGGAATTAAAAACTCTAAAGAGTTTAATAAAAAGATGAATAATGATTTAGCAACTATTTTCTTAGCTGTTGATGGTCATCTTCATCGAGGTTTGATGAAAGAGAAAGAGAGCGTCTATGAGTTTATTAAAAATACACCGATCAATGATAGGTTAGTTTCTATTGTAAACTCTAAGGGAGAGACAACAATATTTCATATAAATATTACAAAAACTTCCCATACTGAAGATGGTTTTTATCTTGTAACACTTGGTGATTTTGCAAAGATACAGGAGAAAGAGAGAGAGATTATCAAACGTTCCTATCTTGATGAACTCACAGGTATCTATAATAAAATAAAATTTGAAGAGTTAGCAGAACTTGAGTTAAAAAGAGATAATCGATATAAAAGAGATTTAAGTCTAGCGGTTGTAGAGATCGATAATTTTAAAGCTCTTAATGAATTAGATTCAACTTTACTAGGGGATAAAGCAGTTATTATATTTGCTAGTAACTTAAGAAATACCCTGAGAGAAACAGATATCTTTGCTAGATATGATAGGAACAAATTTATTATTATTTTTCCTGAAGCCCTAAAAGAGGATATAATAAATATTTGTCAAAAGTTAACTAACTCACTTGAATCTTTAACACTTCCTAATGATAATCAAGTAGAGACAAGTTTTGGTATCACTCAATATACAGAAAATGATTCTTTAAACTCTATGCTAGAAAGATGTAATAATGCAGTTGAAGAGTTCAAAAAAACAAAAGAAAGAAGTCCTAAAGAGAAGGAAATAGTTGAAAATATTTAATATATTTAGCAATAAAGAGGATACTCTTCCTCAAGGAAAAGCAGATTTTTTACTTGCAGGAAGTGTTACTAAAACTTGTGAGATAGAGGGTATAACACAAGCGGGTATCCCTGGTAAGATAGCACTTACACCTACTCTTGATGGAGAGTTTATTAGTAATGAAAAAGTTTTTTCTTTAGGAGAGTTAGCAGAAACTCCAACAGGTGTGCCTACTCCAGCACTGATTACTAGAGCTATTCATAATCTTAACCCATTTAGTAGTATAGAGATTTTAAATTTGGGATTGGAGACAGATGCTAAAAATTCGAGAGTCTATAATTTTGATATAGAACCATCAAACTCTATCGCAATAGGTGCAGATATAGATGCTAAAGATATCTTTAAAAAGGGTATGAATTTTGGGAAAAATTATGAATTAAAAGGGAACTATCTTATCTTGGGAGAGAGCACACCTAGTGGAACTACAACAGCTTTAACCTCTGCATTAGCTCTTGGTTATGATTGTAAAGATGATTTTTCATCAAGTTTTTTAGATGTTCCAGATGATATTAAAAATCAAACAGTTCAAAAAGCACTTTCACTGATAGATGAAGATATGACAAATTTTGAAAAACTTGGAGTTGTAAGTGATAATATGCTTCTTTTTTGTGCAGGATTTTTAGTCGAAGCATCAAGAAGATTTCATATAGTATTAGCAGGTGGAACACAGATGGCAGCGTGTTTACTCATAGCAGACAAACTCAAAGAAGATGTTTTAATACGTGTAAAAAGTGATAATATCACCTTAGCAACAACAGAGTGGGTAGTTAAAGATAAAAACTCCAATATAGCCCATCTTCTCTCTCTTTTAAGTTACACTCCTCATGCTCTATATACTCCCTTTAGTTTTGCAGATACAGAGATACCAGTTTTAAAAAGATATGATGATGGTGAAGCAAAAGAGGGTGTTGGTGCAGGAGCAAGTTTAGCTTATGGAGCTTGTAATGGTCTTGAAAATGAGGCTATTTTGAGAGAGATAGAGCTTTTGATCTATGGGATGTAAGAGTTATAGATGTTAGCACTTTTCATAGGTGGTATAAAAAGTGGAAAAAGTAGAAATGCTGAAGAGTATAGTTTAAATTATTCAAAAAACAAACCTATCTATTTGGCAACGAATGAGTTTTTTGATGATGAGATGCAGGAGCGAGTACTCAAACATAAAGAGCAACGTTGTAACAACTTTATAACGATAGAGGAACATCTCTCTTTAGTGAAAACTATCTCCTCTCAAGACTCTTTAGTTTTAGTTGAGTGTATCAGTATGTGGATAAACAATATGCTTCATCATGGGTATAGTGAAGATGCGATGATACAACAGATACAACAGATAGAGGAGTTAGGAAAGGATATTGTATTTGTTATTAATGATGTGAGTTGTAGTGTTGTGAGTGAAAATAAACTTGTTAGAAAGTTTGTAGATATAAATGGACGTATCTCTCAACTTTTAGCTTCAAAATGTGAAGAGGTTTATACTACAACAGCAGGAATAAGTATCAAAATAAAATGAGATTCTTAAAGGGTTTTGCATTAGCATTTAATATGATGAGCATTATCCCATTTTTTAAAGTGCATAACTTTTTTAATGGTATTAACGGTTATTCTGTTATGTTCTACCCTTTAGTAGGGTTTATATTAGGCTCTATCCTTTTTTGTATTCAGTTCCTACTTCAAGATATTGTTCCCTCGACCCATTTAGCTGTTATTATCTTTAGTTTATCGATTTTAATGACAGGTGCTTTACATATAGATGGTTTAAGTGATACTGTTGATGGACTTTTTGTAAGTCGTGAAAAATCTCTCCAAGTGATGAAAGATTCTCATATTGGTGGTATGGGGATGATATTTACTTTTGTATTTTTAATGCTTAAACTCTCCTCTTTCATACATTTTGAAGCATACTATCTTCTTCCTGTTATTTTAATGCTTTCACGACTCAATGCTCTCTTGGCTATCTATTTTTATGATTATATGAGTAGTGGTGTTGGTCAGCTTCTTAAAGATGAGTTAGTGGCAAGGTATCTTCTATTTGCAATCTTTTACTCACTTGCTTTGCTTTATATATTCTCTTTTATAGCTGCTTTGTTGATTAGTTTAGTTGTTTTAGTTCTAATAGCGAGATTTTTTCAAAAACGTCTTGGAGGGCTTAATGGTGATATTTATGGTTTTATTATAGAGTTAAGTGAGTTAGCTCTTTTAAATTATGTTATATTTACTCTCATATAAATACTAAGGATAAAAAAATGTTAGATGGTACACAAAGAAAAAATATTAAACATGGACAGAGTGTTGCGATAGTGTTAAAACAGGATCAACAGAGTGGTCTTTTAACAGATGGAATAGTACGAGATATATTAACAAAATCTCAAAATCATCATCACGGTATCAAAGTTCGTTTGATGAGTGGTGAAGTTGGTAGAGTAAAAGAGATATATTAGATTTGGATATAACATCTCTCATAAAGTTAGGAATTGGACTAATTATAGTTCTTGCTATCTTACTATTTTTTCTTCTCTTTTTACAAAAATCTAAACGAAAAAAGAGTTATCAAAAATCTCAAAAGAGAGTTCCCTCTTTTAACTCTTTAGTGGCTATTATTAAAGATAAACAATCTAGTACAAAAGAGTTACAAAAGAGCTTGGATTTGATTATAAACTATTATGGAATTGTTGAAAATATAGATATTTATAGAGATGTTTTTTTAAATATATGCACACATCCCCATACAGAAACAAAAATGATTTTAAAATTTGATAGAGAACTCTCTAAGAAAAACCCAAAATATAAAACAGAGATAAATAGTGCTATCTTTGAAGGTTTGGAGTTGAGAGGGTAAGAGTAAAGGAAGCTGAACTGTTACTTCAACTCCACCATCTCAGTAGCACGACCTTGAATAGTATGAATATCTTTATCTTGAAGTTGATGTAGCGTATCCATATCCATAACTCCTGTTGCTATGAGGGAGATACCTAATGTATCTGTTATTAATCGGAGTGCAGATAATCCTTGATCACTTTGTGTTAGGAAATAGCTACTTTCACCTTTAATATAAACAGGACGTAGATCTTTTAAATAGTTATAATCGATACTCTCTCCAATAAACTCATAGATACCTATCTCTATATGATATTTTTCAAAAAGTGCTTTATAAAGTTTTATATCTTTAGAGTTTTGACGCATCAACTTATCTGGTATCTCTAAAATCAACTTGAGTGTTAGTTTTGTACCATACTCTTTTAAAAGAGTTTGCAGATCTTCATAGGTTGTTGAAAGTTGTAGATACTCATAAGAGAGACGTAGTGAACATGTAGAGTTTTTTAATCGCATATCGGGTGTTTTAAAGAGTTTGTGCATCACATTATGGTAGATAGCATTACTCATCTCAGCACGATTGGCTGCTGCCATAAATTGACCATAGTAGTATGTTTTATTTTCTAATTCTAAGATAAGACTTAAAACATTATGGGCAATTTTTTTATTTTTTGTATCTACTGCTGTCCATGTTGCAAAGTTAAAACTATCTGTTACCAATGCTTTATTTATCACTGTTTTCCAAGCTGTTTTACCCATAACCTCTACACTATCCTCTGCTACATCTAAATGGATACCACTCTTTTGAAATTTTGCTTTAGAGAGTGCATTGTCTGAGAGTGAGAGAAGTTGTCCTATATTTTGAGTGTGGTTATATTCATAAAGACCAAGAGAGAGAGAGGTGTTAGTAGTATTAAGTCCTATCTCATCAATAAGAGTATCTGTTGCCTCTTTAATACCCTTAGCTAACTCTAAACCCTCATCACTATTGCAGTCGGGCAATAAGATAGAAAACTCTGTTCCATTCATTCTTGCTACGATAGAATCTGGATAGTTACTTGAATGCGCTTTAAATATATTTGCAATATTTAAAAAAAGTTTGTCAACATCTCTGTGACCAATAGTTTCATTAGCTTCAACAACACCATTAAAAGCGATCATAATATTTATACCACCTTTTGATTGAGCATCTATTTTTAAAAACTCAGGAAGTTTGTCTATGAGATATTTTCTATTTTTTAACATAGTAGGAATATCACTATACTCCAACTCTTTTTGACGTTTGAGCTCTTCATTCCCTTTTTCAAACATAGATTTCATTTTTGAGACCATATTGTTTATACCAAGAACTACATCTTTAAACTCTTCTGTATAGGGTATATCTGATTGGATAATAAACTCATTACGAGTAACTGCTTCGGCTTGATATTGTACTTTTTTTAAGGGTTTGAGTATAGTAGAAAGTATTAGATAGAGAAATATTAGACCAAGAACAACCAATATACTAAATGAGATAAGAAGATTGATTAAAATAGTATAGAGCTGTGTATATGCATAGGAGACATCACTTTGAATATGAAGGATTCCGACTTGACTCCAACCAGCTGAAACATTAGCAGAGGCGATAGGAGCTTCTATATGAACAAGATTTAAAAACCATAAAGGGATATCAGCCTGTTTACTCTCTATCTCTCTATCATAAAGTATATTCTCTCCAATCATTTCATACTCTTGAATATCTTCAAGTACAATTTTGCGATAGTTACCACTATCAAAATTTGCATTTATCATTGTTGACATAACTGAGATATCACCATTAGCTGTTCCTAGAGAGAGGCTTAGTGATGTTGCTGTATTTTTTGCATCCTCATAGAGTCTCTCTTGAACAGCATTGTTTGCACTGTTAAAATTTAAGATTAGAACAGTTGTTAAGATTAAGATTAAAAATATCGATAGCATTATCGCTATCTGTTTAAATAGAGTCATATTTTCCTTCCTTATTTATACTTAAAAATTAAAAATATCATCCAAATTTTCTTTATCTGTTTGTTTATTCTCATTGTTTTGTAACCACATATTTGTGATGGTATTTATATCGCTAATTATTGAAGCATCAAACTGATTGATTTTGTTGTCATTACCACTTGATATATCATCATGCCATCTGTTAAGTACATAAATAAAACTCTCTATCATAACAAAAATATTATGAACAAGAGTTTTATCTTTAGGTAAACTACGATCTTGTATCGTTGAGGAAAAATGAGTTAAGGAGGTACTTAAACTACTAAAAAAGCTATAGTACCCAAGTAAAGCTGCATATCTTGAAAAGAGTCCTGCTAAGATAGAAAGAGTTAACTCTGAAATGTTCTCAGTATCATTAATTATCTCTATAATATAGGTGTCTATTTCGGTTAATATCTCTCTTAATTCATATAGGTCTGAATTCACTAACTCTTCAATCTGCGCTTTTTTATATGTTTCATTTACTTTTATATCGGGTACTAAGTCCTGTATATATTCAACTATCTTCTCCTCTTGAGGTTCAAGAGTTTCTGTATCTGGAGTATCTGCTAAAGATATAAAATGTTCTAACTCCTCATTTTTTGTTAAAAGCTCTCTGTTTTGGATCTCTAGGTTTATAGTTAACTCCTCTAATATCTCTAGATGAGAGAGAAGAGCTTTATAATCACTTATAGATTGAACAACTTTATATATCAGGTCATTAAATTGTGTATGATCTATAGGTTTGACTAAAAATCTAGAGATACCAAGATTGATGACCTCTTTTAAATAGTTAATCTCATTATCTGCTGTTATTAATATAATATTTTGTATAGAGTTGAGAGTTTTTATTTTTTTGGTCATCTCTAAACCATCAAGTTTTGGCATCTCTATATCTATAATAACTAAATCATAAAAAGAACCATACTTCTGTTTGTGATCTTTATATTTTTGTAGTCCATCTTGATTGGTAGCACTCTCTACACTTTTAAAAAAATCGATAAAGAGTTGTTGTGTAGAAGATAGAGATATATCCCCCTCTTCTCTTATATATAATAGTGATAACTCTTTGGAGTATTCCATCGCAAGTTGAATATTTTCCATCTGTTTTTCCTCTTTTGATTTACTATATTTTATTGTTCTTCATATTTCGTTTTAGTTCATCCCATTTTTTATGTGATTTTTTCTTTTTCTTTCTCTTTTTTTTGTAAAGAGTATCCCCATTAAAGTTATAGATAGGAATAAGATCTTTTCTTTTACTCGCTTTAAATATTCTACGATTATTATTATCTAAAATAAGTGGTTCAGAACGGGGAGTTTTAAAGTAGGTAAGAACCATATGTGCTTCTTTAAATTTTGTTGATTTTACATAGGTAAAAAACATTTTTTTAGGGGGAATACCTAAATATTTTAAAGCAAAATATTTACTAATGACATAATCTTCACAATCACCCATATCCTTACCTAAGAACTCCCAAGGTGTTGCCCAATAATCTTTACGTTTGTAAACTTTCATATCTGACTTATACTGTACATCATTAAAGAAATCATTAACTGCACGTAATTTTGAGAGATCATCAGAGTTTTTTTCTGCATCTAATGTTTGTTGTAGATAATAGAAACGTTTTTGAGCAAATTTTTTATATTTTGCAGTGATTTTCAGTAAAAGTTGTTTCTCTACGTAGGGTTCTTTAGCATAGAGTAAATTTACACAAAGAGATAGTAATAGTATAGTTTTAATAAACATTCTTAGGATATATCTTTAGAGGAGATTAGGTGACCCTTTTTTAAAAGAGCTATATTTCCACGAAATTTTCTAATATAAAAAGCTTTCTCCTCAAAAGAGATATTTGAACGCATATTTATAGTTCTTAACTCTCGTTCAAAATATCTTGTTAGAAGTATGATAAGTTCAGCTTTTAGATCCTCCTCATCTGTTAATGGTCTGATTGTTTCATCTACTGTTATCGCCATAAGTTGAGGTGCATCATTGTGACCTTGAAGTGCTAAAAGAAACTCTTGGGAGTGAAACTGCAAAAGTGAAGGGTCTAAAACATCTAAAATCTGATCTATAAACTGGGGATATTCTAAAACAGTTTTTACAAGTGCTAACTCTCCAACATCTTTATGGATATTTTTTTGGATAAGCTGATTTTGATTATTTTGTTGATGAGATACTCTTACAAGAGAGGGACTTACTCCTAAATGAGAAGCTAAATATGGTTTATAGGATTCTTGAAGCACAGCAGAGAGAGTTGTAAGATAGGCTGTTGCTTCATTCATTCCTGCCTCTTTTGCTTTTGGGTCTTTGAGGTTATAAAGAGAGAGAATTTCACTTAAAACAAACTCTATAAATGGTTGCGTATTTCTAAACATACTCGATAGCTCTTCAACTTTACCATTTTTGACCATATCGGCAGGGTCTAGTCCATCACGAAAGATAACAACACCACCATCAAAACCAGAAGCACTTAAAAGTTTAGAGGCTTTAAGAGCTGCTGTTCGTCCAGCTTTATCTCCATCATAAGCCATAATAACTTTTGGTTCTCCCTTTCTTAGAAGTGGTATATGCTCATTTGTTAAAGCGGTTCCTAATGTTGCAACAGCATTTGTAAATCCAGCTTGATGGAGCATTATCACATCTAAGTAACCCTCTGTAATGATAATCTCTTTACGTTTGTATATATCTTGACGGGCATGATGGTATGCATAGAGTAGACGTGATTTGTTAAAGTAGGGAGTCTCAGGAGAGTTTACATATTTTGCTTGATGTCCTGTGATAGTTCTTCCACCAAAACCAACAATAGACCCATTGGTTGCATGAATAGGAAAGATAACTCTTTCTATAAAACGAGCATAGGTATTTTTACTCTCTTCATTATAGCCAAGAATACCCATCTCAATAGCTTCAGGAATATTAAGCATTTGTGAATTTATAAAGTTTACAGTAGTGTTAGAGTTAGGGGCATAACCAATACCAAACTTCTCAACACTACTTTCATAAATACCTCTCTCTTTGACATAGTTAGAAGCTGTTTGATTTGCTGTTAGTAGATTCTTATACCAACTTTCCATCACATTCATAAGGTTTGATTTTGGTTTGTTATATTTGTTAGTTGTGTAGGAGAGAGAGAAATTATAGCTATCAGCTAATTTTTCTAACGCTTCTGGATAGTTTAGCTTTTCATATTCCATAACAAACTTAACACTATCACCACCAGCACCACATCCAAAACAGTGATAGATCTGCTTGGCGGGACTCACTACAAAGGAGGGTGACTTTTCATCATGAAAAGGGCAGGGTGCTTTAAAGTTTGTACCCGCTTTTTTTAACTCTATATAGGAACCAACAACATCAACAACATCAAGTCGAGCCTTTAGGGCTTCTATGGAATCTTTGGTAATCATAAGATAGATTATATCTTGAATTTGATTAAATAAATAGAGGGCTTTACCGATTTTATAGAGAATAAATATTATAATAATGAAAGATTATTTGTTACAAAGGATTTATAGATGGGTATTAGTTCACTAGGAGTTGGTTCAAGTATTTTGACACAAGATGTTGTGGATCAACTAAGAGAGGTTGATGAGCAAGCACAGATAAACCCTATAACTTTAAACATAGCGAATGCAAATGATAAACAGGATGCTTTAAATGTTGTTGATGCTTCTATGGATAATCTTATAGATAGTATTAACGAGATGAAAACACATAGTCTTTTTACAGAGAGAGCAACAGAGGTGAGTGGGACTGCTGTTGAGGTTTTAGCATTAGTAAATACAGATGTACAAGATTTCACACTTACTGTAACATCATTAGCTACAAAGCAGATTCAAGAATCGGGTGTATTTTCATCTGAGAGTGATCTTATTGCAAACAAAGGTGAAGTTACAGAGGTTGAGGAAAAAGATGCTGATGGAAATCCTGTTTTAGATGAAGAGGGAAATCCAGTGATGAAAGAGGTTGAAACACCAAGTTCATTGACGGTAACTATTAGTGGAACAGATTTTGAGATTGAATATGATTCGACAACAACGTTAAAAGATCTAAAAAAATCGATTAATGATATTGCTGGTGAAAAACTTGATGTAACGATTGCTCAAATCAATGATGGGGAGTTTACTCTTTTTCTCAGTTCTGTTGAAACTGGAAAAGAACAAGAGATTACTATTAAAGATAATAGTGGTAATTTAAAAGATGATAGATTAATTTCATTATCAGAACTTCAAGCAGGAACAAATGCGGAGTTTAAGTTTAATGGAAAAGAGGTTGAAAGAGAAACAAATAATGTTAAAGATCTCGTAACAGGTTTAAGTATAACGTTAAAAGAGGTGGGAACATCAGTTGTAAGTGTAACACAAAATCGTGGTGAAATTTTAGATAGGCTGGATAGTTTTGTTGAAAAATATAACTCTGCAATGCGTGAGTTAGATAAAGTTACAAAATCAAGTGTTGAGACTAAAGAGAAGGGTATTTTTTCTACTGAAAGTACTATAAAAAGTATGAAAAATGTTGTTGCTGATCTTTTAAGTAATACAAGTTCATCAGGAAATCTTCTTAATTTTGGTTTTGATATAGATAAAGATGGATTTATGAGTGTTGATAAAGTTTTATTTGAACAACAGCTTGATGAAAACCCTAGAAATGTGGAAGCAGCTTTAGCTGGTGGATCCTTTATAAATAGTGATGGTAGTTCTCAAGAGAAAAAGGGTGCTTTTTCTGCAATGTCAGATATTATAGAATCCTATACAAAGTATGGTGCAACTTTAGATAGTTTTCAGGACTCTGTATCGATGAATATCAAATCACTTGAAGAGGAAAAAATATCTTTAACAGAAAGTTTAGATAGTAAATATGAGATAATGAAGAAACGCTTTATCGCTTATGATGCGATGATTAGTCGATTTAACTCAACTTCGACAATGTTTAAAGAGATGGCTGAAGCACAACTTGCAGCTTCTAAATAAGATAAGTAAGGATTTAAGATATGTATAACAATAGTGCTCATAATATTTATGCTCAAAATAATGTAGATGTTGAGTCTCCATCCAAGTTAATAGAGATGCTTTATGAGGGTATTTTACGTTTTAATGCACAAGCAAAAAAAGCTATTCATGATGATGATGTTGAAAAAAGAGTATATTGGACAAATCGTTCTATCGCAATTATTACAGAGTTGATAGCGACCTTAGATATGCAACAGGGTGAAATTTCTCAATATTTAGAGGGTTTATATAATTATCAGATTGAACTTTTGATAGAGTCTGGAATGTACCATAGTGATGAGGAGATAGATGAGTGTAGTCATGTTTTTAAAACACTTTTAGAAGCTTGGAGAGATGAAACTAGTGTGGCTTAAAAAGTTAAAAATTGCTCTTGCTGAAAAAGATATGGATAAGTTGGATAAGTTGATGGATGATATTCCATCATATACCCAACAAGAGGATATCATGCAGGCACTTTTTTTATTAAGAGAGGCAACAACTTTAGTGAAAGAGCTTAAAGAGGAAACATCTCTTTCTATGAGTAAGATGCAAAAACATATCCAGTTTTTAAAATCAACAGAGGCTCCGAAATCTTTTAAAAGATTAGATATTAGGTTGTAGTTTTTTTTTCGAAATCCCAAATTTAAGAGCTCTTATGGTGTAGTCACTGATTACTGCACCCTTTCTCATCTGTAAAATATGTTCAACTACATCTGCTATATCCTCTGCAAAAAGTTTTTCATCATCATTTTTAGAAGTTTCAAAATGTAATTTATCATAAAAATTTGTTTGTGTCATATCTGGATTGATATTTGTAATGCTAAGTTCACTTTTTCGAGTCTCTTCAAAAAGGGAATCACTAAAGGCTCGTAGACCAGTTTTTGTAGCGGAGTAGACAGCAGAAAACTTACTTGCTCGTAAGGCCTCAATAGAGTTTATATTTATAAGATAACCACTATTTTTTTTTAGATTACGCAGGAGAAGATTTGTTAAAAGCATCGGTGCTGTAAGATTTAAAAAGGTCATCTCTGTAATAGTTTTGGAGTTAAACTCTTCATGCGGTGCAAATCTTCCCATACCAGCAGAGTTTATAAGAATGGATATAGAGTATTTTTGTAGTTCACGACGGGTAAAATCAACACCTTTAGTGTTTGATAAATCGGTTTGTATAGGGATAAAGTTTTTATCTGTGATAATAGTATTATCTATAGTTCTACTAATCCCTATAACCTTGTAGTTTAGAGCTAATAATCTAAGTGCAATCGCTTTACCGATACCACTACTTGCTCCTGTAATTACTGCTATTTTCATCTATCGCCTTTTTTAGTTACATTATAGTGAAAAACAGTGAACTGTTAAGCATAAGCTATTTTAATATATGGCATAATTAATCAAAAATTTGGTGGTATATTTTTCATGGATATTGAAAAGAAAATAGGTATTTTTATAGTATCAAATTTAATAGCTTCAACGACTCTTTTATCTCAAGATAAAGATATTGAATTTGAATCGATAGGTATAAATACTGGTTATTCAAAGCTTTACTACACAAGTGAAAATATGGATGTAGATAAACCAAAAACTAACCTTTATAATATAGAACTCTATACAGTAGTTCATAATATTTTTGATAATAATACTCTTAAAGCAACTTTCAATTATATATATACTCAAAATGATGATATTAAAACAAACTCTTTTCTTGGTGGTTTGAATAGATATGATAATTTTGATAATTTTACTCTTTATTCTGGTTTATTAGTTGGATATAGTCAATTAGATTGGAATCACACTACAACAAAAGAGTATGAGAGTAAAGGTTTCATAGGTGGGATTCAAGCTGGATTAGAGTTTTCTCTTACTAATAGTTGGAAGTTTAATATAAATACAAAATATCTACTTAATAACCACACTATAGATTTATCTCCCCAATATAGTGCAAAACTGACACATACAGGCAGTTTTTTACTCGCGTTTGGTGTTAAATACCTATTTGGTACCTCTATAGATAGTGAAAGTATCGATATATATCATATTGGAACTGATGATGATATATTGGAGATAGAGGTTCATAGTTCTGATGAAAAAGAGAGAGTACATATAGAGATAGAGGAGGAGTTAAAAGAGTTTATAGATAGTGATAACGATGGGATTACAGATATGCTTGATAACTGTTCTGATAGTGTTGAAAATGAGATTGTTGATGATTTTGGTTGTGCA
>JAYEGK010000096.1:0-3613 GCA_034716265.1 Campylobacterota bacterium | reverse complement strand
AATCTTGATATAGATGATATAAAAGAGATGAATCCTTGGTTATTGAGTATATTTATAAAATATGATGGATTAGATGAAACTAAAGAGGGTTATGAAGAGTTTTTAGAAACAAAAGAGGCTCTTATAATCGCTTTAGGATACAATGATAGAGCTGTTTATGTCGGAAGTAGGATTATAGAGGGTTGGAGTGAGTTTTATTTTTACTCTTATGATTCAAAAAGAGTTGATTCTATTGTAAAAAAAATTTTAACTCCATCCAGTTATGTTTATGAGAGCAATATAGTAAGAGACACTAAATGGAACTTTTATAATGCTCAGTTATTACCAACTGAATTAGAACTGTCTCATATACAGAGTGCAAAAATTATCTTTCTACTTGAAGAGGAGGAGGAAGATTTAACGATAGAGAGAGAGGTAGAGCATTATCTTTCATTTGAAACACCAACTCAAAAAAATAGATTTATAAACACTTTAGATATAGAGGGTTTTAAAATAAAAGATGAGATAAGTAGTGAAGATTTTGAGCATGGTATCGCTTTGGTAAAAACACATGCTGTAACAGAAAATATAGTAGAGGAGATAGTAACTCTACTTTTTACTGCAGTGAAAAAAGAGGGTGGATTTTATGAGGGTTGGAGTACTGTTTTAGTTAGGGAGAGTGAAGAGTAAAAGAATGAAAAAAATATTCGCAATAACAGGAACAATAAACTATCTTTTAGTAATTTTCTTAAATGCTTTTACAGATTTAGGTCATAAAATTATTATTCAAAATACTATATTTAAAATATATGATGGGGATATACAGATAGTTTTAACTGCTATTGTGAATGCTCTTATTATTTTACCATTTATTATGGTCTTTTCTCCGACAGGGTTTTTAGCAGATAGATTTCCTAAAAATGAGATTATGAAGTATTCGGCTCTCTTTGCTGTTGTTATCACATTGGGGATTACCTATTCCTATTATCATGGACACTTTTTTATAGCTTTTGGATTAACATTTTTACTTGCATTTCAGAGTGCTATCTATGGACCTGCAAAATATGGCTATATTAAAGAGTTAGTTGGTGTAAAGTTTATCAGTAGTGGGAATGGAGCTGTTCAAGCTGTGACAACAGTTGCTATCTTGGGTGGGATGCTTTTTTACAGTGTTCTTTTTGAGATGATGTTGACGGAAAGTTTTCATACGAAAGAGGATATACTACTGCTTATAGCACCACTTGGTTGGTTATTGGTTTTGGGGTCTATTATCCAACTTACTCTTGCTTTTGGACTTCCAAACAGAATGGATAAAGATAGTAAAAGAGAGTTTAATTTTAAAAAATATATCAAAGGTTTCTATCTCCAAAAAAATATGAAAATAGTGAGAAGAAAAAAAGAGATTTTTGATGCTATTATCGCTCTTGGACTTTTTTGGTCTATCTCACAAGTTATTTTGGCAGTGTTTGGTGAATATGCAAAGAGTGAATTGGAGATTATAAACACTATCTATATTCAAGGTGTTATGATGTTAGCTGGTATTGGTATGGTTGTAGGTTCCATAACAGCAGCTAGCTTTTCAAAATACTTGATAAATACAGGTCTTGTTGCTATTGGTTCGATAGCTATAACCATTTTAGTTTTTATGATCCCTTTTGCATCCTCTATGAAAACTATGGCAGTTATCTTTTTTCTTTTTGGTATCTTTTCAGGTTTTATAATGGTACCACTCAATGCAAAAATCCAGTTTTTATCTCCTCGTGTTCATTTAGGAACTATTTTAGCAGGAAACAATTTTATACAAAATATTTTTATGTTTTCATTTTTACTACTTACAACTCTCTTTGCTTTTTATGGTATGAATGCTGAATATCTTATATATTCGATGGTGATTGTTGGCATTTTATTAACTGTTTTATTATTAAAAAGATATTTAATTATGAGTATTTGGGCAGGTTTGGAGCTTATTGCATCATTAAGATATCGATATAACTATGTTGGATTGGAAAATATTCCAAAAACTGGTGGGGTACTTCTTTTGGGAAATCATGTAAGTTGGTTAGATTGGATGATAGTTCAATTTCCATTGGCAAGAAGAATAAATTTTCTAATGGATAAAGATATCTACCATTGGAAAGGGTTTCACTATTTTTTTAAACTTGGAGAGACGATACCAGTATCACCAAGAGCATCAAAAGATGCATGGAGTGAAGCATCAAAAAGATTACAAGATAAAAAAATAGTAGGGTTATTTCCAGAGGGTTCTATCAGTAAAAATGGAGAGTTAGGAAAGTTTCATAAAGGGTACGAGTTTATATCTAAAGATTATGAAGGAGTTATAGTTCCTTATTTTATCGATGGTATGTTTGGAAGTAGGTTTGCTAAATATAAAGGAGGAGAAAAAAAATCTTTTTTTCGTCGCCGTTTAGTTACTATCCATTTTGGAGAACCTATCTCTAAGTACACAACAGCTGATGAGTTAAAAATTATTATTGAGAAGATGAAAGATGATACAAACCTCTCTTTTTAGATAGGTGAGTTTAAATTAGATAAATCATTAAAGTTAATTGATTTTAGAGATAAAAAACTATCTGAATATGTCAATCCCTTTTCCGACAATTTTGATATTAATATGTATTGTAATTCTTTTTTTGTCAACGCATTTATAAAAGATATTGCAAAGCCCATTTCAGAAGATGATAGCTTACTAGAATATGTTCCTACTCAAATTATATTTGATGGATGGAGGATTTAGTACATTAGGCATATATATGCTTGGTAAATTGTACTATGAAAAAGATAAATTTTTACAAGAGTTTAATGAAGATGATATATTTGACGTGAATGATGAGTATCAAAATTATATTTATCATATAGATTTTGAAAAAACATCTATGAGTGTATTTCAAGTTGTGAACAAAAACTTGATAAACATCAATACAGATGCTGTTGAAATCTTAAAAAATGAAAGAAGAGATTTACTTGACTTGCTAGAGAGATAAACTTAAAGCAAAAGGATAAACTATGCAAAAACTCCCCGTAGGCATACAAACATTTAGCAAAATAAGAGAAGAAAACTATATCTATATAGATAAAACTAAAGAGGCATTAGAACTTATAGAGAATTACTCTTATACCTTTTTATCTCGTCCTAGAAGATTTGGTAAATCTCTCTTTTTAGATACCTTACATAACATCTTTGAGGGTAAAAAAGAGCTATTTAAAGGACTCTATATCTATGATAAGTGGGATTTTGATACTACCTATCCTGTGATAAAAATTAGTTGGGATGGAAATCTGCAAACAACTAATAATCTTGAAAGAGTAGCTTATGATATGTTTCAAGAGAATCAAAGAAGGTTAGATATAGAGTGTATCGATGATGAAAATCTCTCTATCTGTTTTTTACAACTTATTCGTAAAGCCTATGAAAAATATAATCAAAAAGTAGTAATTTTGATAGATGAGTATGATAGACCTATTTTAGATACGATTGATAACCTTGAACAATCAAAACTCAATAGAGAGTTCATCAAAGGGATGTATTCGGTGATGAAAGGGGCAGATGCTTATATTAAATTTGTCTTTTTAACAGGAGTTTCTAAATTTTCTAAGGCTTCTATATTTTCTGGAC
>JAYEGK010000095.1:0-3630 GCA_034716265.1 Campylobacterota bacterium | reverse complement strand
AGCATTTGGTGCAGGTAACCTTGATAATCCCAACCCTTACGGTTTAACAGATAGTGAAAAAGTTCTTTTAGAGAATAAAAATAACTTGATTCAAAATAAAAACCAACTACGTAAAGTAGAAGTAAATAGCAATAAACAAGCGAATAAGGTTGATCTCTTAAGAGAGAGAGTTGATGGTTTACAAAGTATTGTAGAAAGTATTAATAAAAAATCTCATCAAAACAAAACAAACTTACAAAAACTCAATACTCAAAATTTAAAAGAGTTGGAAAGTTCTAATGAGTATGAATTAAGATTGGGTACAGCAACACAAACTAATGCAGAAACTATTCAAGTAAATGTTGCGAATATAGAGAAGTTAAAGCTAGTGATTACTGAACTATCAGTATTAATAGATTCGATAAACTCTCAATATATTACTAGAGATGAACACAATCTTTTAGTAACAGATGTGAATAACTTTAAAGCTTTGATACTTAAAGAGTTAAAAAAGAAAAAAGTTCAAAAGGCTGTTATTAAATCTCCTTTTCTCAATATGTCCAATGGTGATGTAGCAACAAAAGCAAAATATTATTTTGATAAAGAGTATTATACAGACTCTATTAAACATTATGAATATTTGATTGAAAAAAATTATAGACCAGCTAAAGCACATTATATGATAGGTGAGATGTATTATATTCGAAAAAATTATGCTAATGCTATATCGTACTTTAAAAAGAGTGCCTCTTTATACTCTAAAGCCTCTTATATGCCGAAGTTAATGTTACATACTGCTATCTCTATGGATAGAACAGGTGATAAAAGAAATGCTAAAAAGTTTTATGATGGTGTTATTTTGAAGTATCCAAACTCTAAAGAAGCGATTAAAGCAGAAAAAAATAGAGAATAAATAGTTTTTTATGATAAAATTCCAAAAATAATTAATAAGGTTAGATAAAATGGCAATAGAAACAAATCAAATTGTATCGATAGAGTATGAAGTACGTGATGGAGATACTGTTGTTGACAGTAATGTTGGTGGTGCACCATTAGTATTTATGTATGGTAAAGGTCAAATTATTCCAGGTTTAGAAAATGGAATTAAAAATATGGCTATTGGTGAAAAAGGTGATGTTTGTGTTCAACCTGCAGATGCTTATGGTGAGTTAAATCCAGAAGCACAACAAGAGGTACCTAAAGATCAATTTGCTGGTATTGAACTTACAGTTGGAATGACTCTATATGGTCAAGGTGAAGATGGTGGAACAGTTCAGGTTATCGTTAAAGAGATAGGTGAAGAGACAGTGACTATCGATTTTAACCATCCTTTAGCTGGTAAAGTTTTAATGTTTACAGTAACTGTTAATAATGTAAGAGATGCATCTGCAGAGGAGGTTATGACAGGTATTCCAGCTGAAAATAAACAAGAAGAAGAGGGTGGTCATTGTGGTACAGGTGGCGGCGCCGGTTGTGGATGTAACTAACTTTATAACTGCTTCAAGTGCTTCGAAACAAGTATTTAAAACAGCAACACTTTTAAAAAACTTAACTATTAATGCTCTTATCTGTGGAGAGATAGGTGTTGGTAAAAAAAGTCTTGCACAATATATTCTTCCAGATGCTCCAGTAATGGATGCATCTGATCTTAATGAACTTCTTGTAACTCTTGAGAGTTCTAAAGAGATAATCATCACAAATTTAGAAAACTCTCCAAATCTTAAAACTTTAATAGATTCACTTCAAACAAAAAATATACGAGTGATAGCAACAGCAAAAAGTTCATTTATCAATGACTATATAGATGAGTTTTTTACTTTGAACTTTAATATTCCACCTTTGGATGAGAGAAAAGAGGATATTGAACCTTTAATAGATAAATTTTTGGAGGAGGCATCTTTTTTATTTGGGAAAGAGAAAACTTTTAATTTTAAAAAACTCAATCTAAATTTAAGTGAGAATGCTGTTTCCTTAAGACGACAAGTGATGATAACCTATCTGCTTCAAAATATCAAAGATAGAGAACTTATGGATATTATGCAAAATTATTTACATGATAAACTTGGTTCAAACAGTGATTACAGAGATTTTTTATATCTCTATGAAGCTCCACTTATAAATGCAGGTTTAGATAGATTTAAATCACAACTTCAACTCTCAGATAAATTAGGATTAAACAGAAACACACTTAGAAAAAAAATAGCTGATAATAAACAGTATATAAAAGGAAAATGATGTCAAAAAAAATAGCAATGATATTCGCAGGTCAAGGTTCACAAGCAGTAGGTATGGGTCAAGATTTTTATAACAACTCTGATATAGCAAAAGGGATGTTTGAAAAAGCGGGAGAGAGAATAGGTGTTGATTTTAAAGAGTTGATTTTTGAAGAGAATGAAAAACTTGCTCAAACTGCTTATACTCAACCAGCAATTTTGTTAGTACAGATGATCGCTTATAGACTATTTTCAGATGCATGTCCAGATACTAAAGCGGAACTTTTTTTAGGTCACTCACTAGGTGAGTTTTCAGCTCTATGCGCGAGTGGCGCTATCGACTATGTTGATGCAGTTGAGTTAGTTCATAAACGCGGTACATTTATGCAAGAGGCTTGTGAGAGCGTAGATGCTGGTATGATGGCTCTTGTTGGATTAGACGATGCATCTGTTGAGAAAGTGTGTAGCGAGGCTCAAGCCGAGGGTAAAAAAGTTTGGCCGGCAAACTATAACCAAGATGGTCAGTTGGTAATAGCTGGAATGAAGTCAGATTTAGAATCTTTAGAGCAAACTTTTAAAGACGCAGGTGCGAAACGCGCAATCCTTTTAAATATGTCCGTCGCCTCTCACTGTGAGATTTTAGCTCCTGCACAGCAGCCTTTAGCTGATTTAATGTCAGGTATGATTAAAGATAAGTTTAGTGCATCAGTAATCTCTAACGTTACAACTAAAGCTTATAGCACAAAAGAGGAAGCCGTATCTCTACTTAAAGATCAACTTGTAAAACCTGTTAAATACAAACAGTCAATTTTAGCAATCGCTAGTGATGTTGATATGGCTATTGAGTTTGGAAATGGTGTTACGCTCAAAGGTCTTAACCGTAGAATTGCAAAAGAGCTTAAAACGTTAAACATCTCAGATATGGCATCTTTAGAAAAAGTCAGACAAGAAGTTTGCAACTAGAATGAGAGTTACATTAGTTCAGAGTTCTCCAAAACTTAATCGTTCTAATTTAGATGATATTGTTCAAACAATTGAGCAACATAAAGAGGGAAGTGATTTAATAGTTTTTCCTGAACTCTCTTTAAATGGTTATCTACTTCAAGACAAACTTTATGAAGATGCTTGGAATCTATCTGAATTAGAGAGTTTAAAAACTCTTAGTTTGGATGTTGACATCGTTGTTGGTGGTGCTATGAGAGATAACAAAGTATATAGAAACTCTGCTCTATATTTCTCAAAGGGTGAACTTCTAAGTCAACATAATAAAGTACATCTTCCAAATTATGGAATGTTTGAAGAGGCTCGTTATTTTAGTGCTGGAGATATTTTTGAGGGTTTTGAGACACATTTAGGGAAAGTTTCAATGCTTGTTTGTGAAGATTTGTGGCATGCGGGTGTGCATCATCAACTTTTTGAAGAGAATCCTGATTATATT
>JAYEGK010000094.1:0-3639 GCA_034716265.1 Campylobacterota bacterium | reverse complement strand
AGGTGGTTTCTATAAGTTTTATAGTGGACAAGAGCATCACGATTTTGGTCCTGCTGTTATTCATGCTATTCATACTATGGCCCAAACAGGAAAAACAGAAGATTACAATAGATTACGAGATTTAGTAAACAAGCGTGGTTTAAAATTTATTCGTGATTTCTTTGAACTGAAATCTGATAGAAACTCTATTGATATCTCTGAAGTTGAATCTAAAGAGAAGATTTTTAAACGTTTTGCATCAGCAGCTATGAGTCTTGGTTCTATCTCTCCTGAAGCTCATGAAACTATCGCTATCGCTATGAATAGAATTGGTGCTCAATCTAACTCTGGTGAAGGTGGAGAAGATAAGGAACGTTTTGGTACAGAAAGAGTTTCTAAAATCAAACAGGTCGCATCAGGACGTTTTGGTGTTACTCCAGCATATCTGCGTTCTGCTGAAGAGATTCAGATTAAAGTGGCTCAAGGTGCTAAACCAGGTGAGGGTGGACAACTTCCAGGGCATAAAGTTACACCATTGATCGGTAAACTTCGTCATACTGTTCCAGGTGTTACATTGATCTCACCACCACCACATCACGATATCTACTCTATCGAAGATCTATCCCAACTTATTTTTGATATGAAACAGGTCAATCCTAAGGCTCGTGTAGCTGTTAAACTAGTTTCTACTATTGGTGTTGGTACGATTGCTGCTGGTGTTGCTAAAGCATATGCAGATAAAATTATCATCTCTGGTGGAGATGGTGGTACAGGTGCTGCACCATTAACTTCTATTAAATTTGCAGGTAATCCTTGGGAAATTGGTCTTTCGGAAGCTCACAATGCTCTTAAGGCAAATAATCTTCGTGGTCTTGTTGAAGTACAAGCTGATGGTGGTCTTAAATCTGGATTGGATGTTGTAAAAGCAGCTCTATTAGGTGCTGAATCTTATGCATTTGGTACAGGTGTTCTTACTATTGTTGGATGTAAGATGCTTCGTATCTGTCATGTAAATAAGTGTTCTGTTGGTATTGCAACTCAAAATGAAAAACTTCGTGAAGAGTTCTTTAAGGGTCATGTTGATCAAGTTATTAACTATTTTACACTTTTAGCTGAAGATATACGTTCTATTATGGCTGAACTTGGATATGCAACTATGGAAGAGATGATAGGTCGAGTAGATCTGTTAAAAGTGAAAAATGATGATTTTGCTCAGAAATTTGATTTTTCATCAGTATTGCATCAAGAGATAGGTATAAATACTCATCAGCAAAGATTTAATCCTCCATTTGATGACAATAGTTTTGAAAAAGATGTTTTAAAAGAAGCTATGGCAGCGATTAAACACCCTGAACATCCTATTAGAATCAATAGAGAGATTAAAAATATTCATAGAAGTTTTGGCGCATTAGTTTCAGGTGAAATAGCTGAATATTATGGTGATACAGGACTTAAAGCGGATACTATTAAAATCAATCTTTCAGGTGTAGCAGGTCAGGCTTTAGGTGCATTTTTAATTCCAGGTGTTTCTATCTATCTTGATGGTGTCGCAAATGATTATCTTGGAAAAGGTATGCATGGTGGTAAAATAGTCATCACTTCTAAAAACGAAGGTGAAGAGTTCTCTGCTGGTGGAAACACTTGTCTTTATGGTGCTACTGGTGGAAAACTTTATATATCAGGAAGTGTTGGTGAACGTTTCGCTGTTCGTAACTCAGGTGCCGTTGCAATAGTTGAAGGAACTGGAGATAATGCTTGTGAGTATATGACAGGTGGTATTGTAGCTATTCTTGGTAGAACAGGTATTAACTTTGGTGCAGGTATGACAGGTGGTGTTGCATTTGTATATGATGAAGATCATCTATTTGTTGAAAATGTAAATCGTGAGTTAGTAGATGCTATTAGAATCGATACAGATGAGGGTGCTGATGCAAGACATCTTTTAAAAAGATTGCTTAAAGATTATATAACGGAAACAGAGAGTAAAAAAGCGAAAGAGTTACTTGATAACTTTAGAGTAGAGGTTAGAAATTTTTGGTTAGTTCGTCCTAAAAATTTAACTAAACTACCTCTTAATTTAGAGAATGGAGATTAATATGAGAGATTTTTTAAAGACTGAAAGAATTGACCCTACTAAGAGATTAGTGGTCGAAAGAACAAAAGATTTCGGTGAAATATATGAAGTTTTTGATAAGCATGATGCAGCTTCACAGAGTGAAAGATGTATTCAATGTGGGGATCCATTTTGTTTAAATAAATGTCCTCTTCATAACTATATACCTCAATGGTTAAAGTCAGTTTCAGAAAAAGATTTAGAGTTTGCTTTTAAACTTTCAAATGAACCATCTCCTTTCCCTGAAGTGATGGGTAGAGTATGTCCTCACGATAGACTGTGTGAGGGTGATTGTACACTTAATGATGGTCATGGTGCGATTACTATTGGTTCCGTTGAGACACATATTACAGAAGCTGGATTTAAAGCTGGGTATACACCAGATTTTCCAGGTATTACTACGGATAAAAAAGTTGCGATTATTGGAAGTGGACCTGCTGGTTTATCTGCTGCAACATATCTACTTCGTTCAGGAATTGCAGTTACTATGTATGAAAGAGCTGATAAAGCGGGTGGACTTTTAACATATGGTATTCCAAACTTTAAACTTGATAAAAAGATAGTTCAAAGACGAGTATCTTTATTAGAAAATGCTGGATTGAAGTTAGTTTTAAATTGTGAAGTTGGAGAAGATATTAGTTTTGAAGAGATTGCAAATTCTCATGATGCTATGTTTATTGGAGTTGGTGCTACTAAAGCAAAACATGCTTCATTGGCAGGTGAAAATGCAAATAATGTTTATGATGCTATGGATTATTTAACTGCAATTCAAAAGAAAAGATTTAAAACAGCATATGATACAAAATTTGATTTTAAAGATTTAGATGTTGTAGTAATAGGTGGTGGTGATACTGCTATGGATTGTTTAAGAACAGCTAAGCGAGAAGGTGCTAAAAGTGTAACTTGTTTATATCGTCGTGATGAACTTAATATGCCAGGAAGTAAAAAAGAGTATAAAAATGCTATGGAAGAGGGTGTTGATTTTAGTTTTCTATCCTCCCCTAAAGAGATTATCTTAAATGAAGACAACTCTGCTACATCTGTTGAGATAATAAGAACTACATTAGGACAAAAAGATGAAACTGGTCGTCAAAAGATGGAAGAGGTAAAGGGAAGTGAAACTAGAGTAAATGCTGATGTAGTGATTATGTCACTTGGATTTGATTTAGCAAAACCATCCTTTTTAGCTGATAACGGTATTGAAACAAACTCATGGGGCGGTATTATTATAGATGAAAAGAGTTATGAAACAACAACTTCTGGTATCTATGCTGGTGGAGATTGTTTTAGAGGTGCTGATTTAGTTGTAACTGCTGCATTAGATGGTCGTGAAGCTGCAAAAAGTATAGTAAACTCTCTACTTTAATAAAGGATTTTTTTTGAATATTTTAAGCCTTTTTTCTAAAAATCAAGATAAACAACCAGTTAAAGCAGAAACAGCTTCTCATTGGATAAAGTGTAAATCTTGTAATTCATTGATGTATTACAAAGAAGTTGAAAATCAAAATTATGTGTGTCCTAAGTGTGGATTTCATTTTCGTATAGGT
>JAYEGK010000093.1:0-3663 GCA_034716265.1 Campylobacterota bacterium | reverse complement strand
TTAAGATAAAAACGATGAAGAAAGTTGATGGAATAGATACAACGATAACCTCTTCAACTGATAAACGCATTACTAAAAGTGGAAAGTTTTTGAGAGATACAAAGATAGATGAGTTTCCACAATTTATAAATATTTTATTAGGCGATATGAGTTTTGTAGGACCTCGTCCAGATGTTGCAGGGTATGCCGATAGATTGGAGGGTGCAGATAAGATTATTCTTTCTATCAGACCAGGTATAACAGGACCAGCAAGTATAAAGTATAAAGATGAGGAAAAAATTCTCGCACAGCAGGAAAACCCTCAGGAGTATAATGATAAAGTTATTTGGGTAGATAAGGTTCGAATAAATAGAGAGTATATTGAAAATTGGTCGTTTAAAAAAGATTTGAAATATATGGTGGAGACGTGCGGTATTCGGTAAATCTGATAAGAATTATTATCAATTTTTATCGAACTTACCTACTTTTAAATAGAAAAAATCATTTTTTAAACAATGCTTTATATAATATTTTTGGATATAATCTGAAAAGATAAAAAGTATACAAAGGAATAGAAATGGATATAGGTACGGATATAGAGAGCTTTTTTGCATTAGTACAAAGCTCAAATTTTAATTTTGCAGAGGTTTATGCACAGTCACCAATGGGTGTGTATATGTTTTTTGGAGTATTGTTAGCTGTTATAGTAGTTGTATTTTTAATGAAAAGAGCTTTAACTAGAGCATCAGCGATGAGAACTCTTTCAAATATCGATAATCCTGAGAATAGTTTTTCCGACTATGATCTATATATGCAGAAAATCGCAAAAGTATTTTCAGCAGCAACTCCAGAGTTTCATGAGATATTAAATTCAAATAAAAGAAGTTACTATAAGGCTCAGTTGAAGTTATTAGAAACTTTAGAGATTGATGATAAAATAGTGAAATATCAACAGATGTCTGATACATATATGTTACTAAGTGAAGCAACTAGTGCTGATGAAGATTTGTCACTTTATTTTTCAAACCTCTCAACTGAGATCATAACTGAAAAGCTTCATAGTGAAATTGGAGACTATGCTAAAGAGTTGGAGTTTAATGAAGAATCTTTATCAAGTATAGAAAGTATTGTTCGCTATGCAAATAGTTTAGAAGATCCAGAAGTAGTTCTAAGTAAATTAAAGAGTAGATTACAAAATATAGATTTTGGATCTGGTTTAGATATCTTTATGTTTGTACGTTCTTTAAATAGTGAAACACTACTGCAAGTATATGATTTCTGTACTAAAAGACAAAATGAACTATTTGAAAATAGTAGAGCAATTATCTCGAGTGAAATTTTAGATTATCTATTGGAGAATGGTGAAAAAGAGAAAGTATATAACTATATTAAATCATTAACACTGGCTACATATTTACAAGAACTTAATTATAAATACTTTAATCAAAGAGATAGTTTAGAGTTTGATCTAATTTTTATTGCCAATAAAACAGAAATTAATTCAGATTATAAAACTTATTTAGAGGTTTTATTGAGTGATAACTGGAGAAATGATACTTATTTAGAGATTTTAGTTGGTAGTGAAAATGTTTCTAATGTAATAGGACATCTTCAAAATCGTCAAGTGATTGAAAGAGTTGATAGAATTCGAAAAGAGGTTGTTGAGAAGCAGATATTAGATGAAGCCTTGCATACTGCTAGACAAGCAGAGATTATCGCACTTGAAGCTAAAAATATAGCAGATGGAAATCTTTCAAAAGCTCAAGCAGAAGCACTAGAAAAAGCAAAATCTATTACTATGTCACAAGCTAAAGAGAATGCACAACAACTAGAAAATGAGTTAAAAAAAAATGAAGATGAAAAGCAAGATGATATAAAATCTGAAGATGATTCGGTTACTGTCGAGGTAAAAAAAGAGGTTGAGCAGATAGCATATACAGATGCTAAAGAAAAATAAATATATAATTTTTATTTATAGTTAGTTCTTTTTTTAAGATTAGAAAAAGTTATTTCTTCTATAATTATGATTGAAATAGTTATATCTGTTTTAATTATAATATAAAAGAGAGAAAGTATGAATATTAATTTATTGAAAAATATCTTAAGTGGTGTTGGTGTTGTAGCTATAATAGCTTTATTGGTTATATCTATTAAGTTTGGAGGAATGATTTCTAAAGCTTTATCACTTGATAGTGAAGCTATTCCAACATATATGGCGATGTTTGAAAAAGTTTTAGACACAGGTGATGCTGCAAAAGGTATGATTCTTAAGTTTAAAGTGAATGAAGATGTTGATAATGAGGATGTTGTTGAATCTATTAAAGCATTAGCTGAAGAGTACAATATGCGAGTTACTGGTGATACTAAAATGTTCACTATGGATGGTGCTAAGGGTACAGAGATATATAAAGTAAGAAATATCTCTATGTGTAGTCTTCCTATTGCTAAAAAGTTTTTAGCACATTCACATGAGTTTGGTGGATTTATGCCTTGTAGAATAATGTTAATAGAGTTAGCTGATGGTACAAGATACCTATACACTATGGATCTTAATTTAGCAATTCATGGTGGAAAAGCATTACCTGCTGAGATGTTGGAGTTAGCGCAACATGTACAAAAAGCTATGTTAGATATACCAGCAAGAGCTGCTGAAGGTGATTTTTAGTATATAAATCTTCTCGTAAATTACAACTATACGGTAAGCTTCTTTTAAAAAAGGGCTTACTCCTTCTCTGCAAAACAGTAAAATGACGAAATAATAATCAAAAAAATAGACTTAAATCGTCATACTAATCTCAATAATATAGCTCGTATCTATCTCTTATCTGTTACTATCTTTTTAAATTATATGAGGAGTTTATTATGAATGAACCAAGATTAGAGGATATTAGTGATTATAACTTACTTAAAGGTGAGAAAAAAAGGATAGTATATTCAGTTATTATAGCGGGAATTTTTATTGGAGTTTTATATCTTATAGCATATAACATTTTTGATAATAAAGAGGATAATTTAGAGATAAATGAGAGTGTTAAAATAATACCATTAAGATAGTTTGTTGTTTAAAAGAATGTACTATTTCAAAAATTTAGGCGTTATATCGCTATTAAGGTAAGTTATGTTAACAATTATAGTAGGTGTTTATACACTATTTGTTTTAGTTTCGATTTATACAAGTGTTATGCAGATTGGTTATATAAATACTGCAAAAAGAAAAAAAGCTGTTCTTCTTCAGCCAAGTGAGTTTTTAAAAGCTGGAAATTATTCTGTGGCAAAAGAGAAACTTTCTATCGTAAGCTCTTTTGTGGATTATCTATTTTTTATTGCTTGGATGGGATTTGGTATCTCTTTTCTTCAAGAGATTTTATTTTTTGAAAATAATGCTTTTAGAAATATAGCTATCGTTATGAGTTTTATAGTAATCAACTCTATTGTTTCTCTCCCTTTTACTTATTATGAAAAATTTATCTTAGATAAAGAGTTTGATTTCAATAATTCGACATTGGGACTTTGGATAAAAGATACAGTTATCTCTTTTGTTATGACACTTATTTTTGGTTCTCTTGTTGTATGGGGTATCTATATGATTATCTCAAACTTTACTCTTTGGTGGTTATGGAGTTTTCTATTTATCTTTTCTGTTGTTATTTTAATAAATATGCTCTATCCAGCATTTCGTGCGAT
>JAYEGK010000092.1:0-3713 GCA_034716265.1 Campylobacterota bacterium | reverse complement strand
CGCTGTCCTATATTTTCTTCATTTAATTTAAAAATTAAGCTTTTCTCTTCTTCTGTTAATCGTCTATATTTTTTGTATTTTTTATTTTTATTCATAGATGCAATTATAGCCTATTTAGTCAGTCCCATTTTTTCATAGTGCTACTCTTTAATCTCAATAGTAAAAGATACACCATCATCTCTATTTAGGGCATAAAATCTCCCTTTATGATGATTTTCTACTATCATCTTTGACATATATAACCCTAGTCCTGTTCCATTTTTCTCATTTTTTGTTGAGAAATAGGGATCAAATATTTTAGGAAATATATCTGCAGGAACACCCCCACCATTATCATAAATCTCTATAGATGTAAGAGTTTCACTATTTTTTGTATTGATTATTATTTTTGGTTGTTTAACTTTTTTTTCGTTAAAATTATCTTGTGCATTTTTTAAGATATTTAAAATCACTTGAATTATCTCATTTTCATGGATAGTAACAATTTTGTCACTCTCATATCTCTCCTCTATCTTAATACCACTTGACTCTAAAGATGCTCTAATAATATAGAGTGCTTTTTCAACAGGAGTATTAATCGTAGTGGTAGAATACTCCTTATTTGGATTGTAGAAGTTTCTAAAATCGTTAATTGTTGCAGTTAAACCCTGCACATAATCTTCAATATTTGTCAGCTTATCTAAAAAATAACTATTTTGATTCTCTTGCCCCTCTTTTGTATAAAGGTCATAATCCTCTAACTCTATAGAAAATTTCATAGAGGAGGTTGTTGTCGCTATCGCACTGAGTGGCTGTCTCCATTGATGGGCTATCATACTAATCATCTCCCCCATCTGAGCCATACGAGATTGTTGAAAAAGACTCTCTTTTTGTTTTTCATGCTCCTTTTTATACCTCTCCTCTCTAGTAAAATCACTAAAGAGTGCAAAATAGTGATCTACTGAGTCATCAACACCTTTGATAGTGTTAATCTCTAACAGCTCAGGATATATCTCTCCACTCTTTCGTCTGTTATAAACTTTACCACTCCAGTGTGCATCATCATCTAAACTTTTCCACATCTCTGTATAAAATGCCCTATTATGTGTTCCAGATGATAATACTTTAGGATCTCTTCCTATAACCTCTCTCTCTTTATACCCAGTAATCTTTGTAAAAGCTGGATTAACACTAATTATCTCATTGTTTGAATCACTAATCATAATAGCCTGAGAACTATTTTCAAATATAAGAGAAGCTAACTCTCTTTGTGTAATATCGGAGTGTGTTCCTATCATTCGTATTGCTTTGCCATCTTCATCACGCTCAACTATTTTTCCACGGCTTAACACCCAAGACCAACTACCATTTTCACGAAGGACTCTATGCTCATTTATAAAAAAATCAGTTTTACCCTCTATATATGCTTGAAAATCTTTCTCCACTTTTTCAATATCGGAGGGATGAATAACTATCTCATCTCTATAGTTCTCTATATTATTACCCGTTATCTCAAAAATAGATATATCACCCTTAGATTTATTGATTCGATTATTATTAATATCCCAGTCCCAAATCTTCTCTGCTCCACTATGAAGCACAAAGTTCCAACATTCATCACTTACTTTTAGTGCTGCTTCAGCTTTCAATCGAAGTGATTTTTCTCGCATAAGCTCCAATGTTCGTCCAGAGATAGTATCGTACATCGTAAGAACAGTCTCCACGATTAGCTTCATTCGACCATTCATCTCATCATTAGCATACTGTTTCGCATCTAAGAGATTTGCACCTGCACGCAGTTGCAAGGTAGCGATAGCCATTCGTTTATCTGTATCTAAAATATGATAAGCTAACCATTTAGATAAAAAAGAGACTACATCATAAACCACATCATCAAGTGATTTATTCTCTTTATTATCTTTTAGTTTTATCACATCCTCGATAAAAGAGCTATGAGTTTCTATATGCGTTAATCCCCACTCATCATCTTTAAAGTTTTCAGCCCAAACTTTCTCTTCACTCTTAAAATGATAATCAGCATAATCGGCTAGCTCATCAAAGATATCATCGACATTTTCTACATTATCATCTAGTTCTGTATGAGTCCACATCATTGTGATTGTTTTAATATCACTAATAATAGATGCATCGAATGTATTTAACTTACTATCATCTTCGGATAATAGATCTTTATGCCATCCACCAAGAACATAGACAAAGCTCTCTAATAACATAAAAATATTTTGTACCTGTGCACTCTCTTTTGGATAGGAGTTCTCTTTTAAAGTTGTTGCAAATCCAAACATTGCAGTTGAGAGTTCATCAAAGAAGGGATAAATAGAGAGGGTAGAAGCATACTTAGAGAACTGTTCTGACATATAAAAGATATCATCAGATGATAAAACTTTTTTACTCTTAATAACATCTAAAATAATATGATCGATATCCTCTAAAATATCTTGTAAATCGGTTAAATCATCATGAATTAGATGCAGAATCTGTTCTGTAGTATCTTTTTTTTGTGTAGTTTTCCTATTTGGTTTTATTAGATGCTCTTTATGAGTCATAGTATTGAGAAGACGAAGTAATTTTTGAAGCTCCTCGTTATTGCTAAGGAGTTCTCTATTTTGTTTTTCTAATGTATAGTTTAATGATTCTACCTGTTCAAGATGCACCTCAACAAGTTTATGGTCATATATCGCCTGTGCTGTTTTATAGAGAGTATTTTTAAGTTTTTCATTATTAACTGGTTTAGAGATAAATGCTGATACTCCAAGATCTATCGCACTATGAAGATAATGACTCTCATTATGAGCACTTACTATGATTATAGATTGAAATGGATTTAGTTTTAATATCTCTCTACTCATCGCAACACCATCTATATTTGGCATATTTATATCTGTAATTACCAGATCATAAAAGTAACTGTTCTTTTTATGGTATTGATTATATTTATCTAACCCCTCTTTACCATCAAAAGCTATATCCACACTTTTAAACAACTTAGCAAACATCTCTTTAGTTGAGTTCGCTAAAACTTTATCATCCTCTACATAGAGAAGATTTAACTCTTTAGTATATTGAAGTACAAGTTTAATATGCATACCTATCTCCTTTACAACAATGCTTCAAGTGGTTCATAGAAATAAAACCCCTGATACTCATCGACACCCAAATCTTTTAACATAGTAAATACTGTTTCATTATGTACATACTCTGCAATAACCTTAATTCCTAACTTATGTGAAAAGCCTATGATAGCTTCGACTAAGATATAGGAACGTTCATCACTATCAATATTTTTCACTAAAGAACCATCAATCTTAAGGTAATCAGGTTGAATCTCCAGTATATACTCAAAATTTGAAAAACCACTTCCAAAATCATCTATGGCAAACCTAATCCCATAGGCACGGAAACGATATATAAACTCTTTTACGATGTCATAACTTTCTATACTTTCATCCTCTGTTATCTCAAATACAAGGAGTGCACCAAGATTTTCTTTATCATAGAGATACTCTGCAATTTGATGAATAAAAGCCTCATTTTTAATATCAGAAAATGTAAAATTAATACTTATAACGGTTTTTGTTTTATCGGCAAGTTCTAGTGCATTGAAAATAATTCTCGAAGAGAGTGTGTCATAAAGCTTCGTTTTTATAGCGATATCTAAAAAGAAAAAAGGAGAGATTAACTTAGCTGTCTCTTTCTCTCTAAGACGCATAAGT
>JAYEGK010000091.1:0-17284 GCA_034716265.1 Campylobacterota bacterium | reverse complement strand
CTTAATGACAGATGGAGAGATATCCCCAAGTTTAGCCATTCTCATACTGACTTCACTTCTTAATTCATCAGGAAAAAATTGAAGTGTATCTGCAGCTTCGGTTGCGTCCATATGTGCTAAAATAAGGGCGATAGTTTGGGGATGTTCATGGGTAATAAAATCTGAGAGTTGCTGTGGTTTAATTTTTGAAAGATAGGAGAAGTTTTGAGTATTTTGCATACTTTTAGAGAGTTTATCTAAAACTTTCTTTGCTTCATCATGTCCAAGTGTTCTATACAATAGTTCTCTTGCATAATCTAAACCACCAGATGAGATATATTGACTCGATTGAAAAAGAGTAAGAAACTCCTCTAAAATAGCAGTTACAATAGGCTTTTCAAGAGTTTGTGAACCCGCTATATGCTTTGAAACTTCAGTAATCGCTTCAAGATCTAAGTTTGCAAATACAGCGGCTGTTGCTTCATCACCTAACTGTAACAATAAAATAGACATCTTTTCAGCCATAGACATAGCATCAAGTCTCGCTTGTTGCTCTGGAGATAATTTTCCCATTAAGTACCCTTTTCTGCATTTCCTATACCATCTGTTTCTTCTAATAATGCTTGAAGAAGTGCTGATATCTCTTGAGGATTGTCATCTAACATCAATCTTAATTTTTCCAATATAACATCATGTTTTAACTCATCCTCATTTAAGTTTTCACCAAAACCTAACTGACCTTCAACTTTTTTACGCATAGCCTGAACACGCTCAACTAAATCATCCTCTTCATCTTCATCTAAATCTAATTTAGGACGTGCTAAATCATCTTCCTCTTTTGTTACAGTAAGCATACGCTCTGCAAATGGTGTAATAACTTTCTTATATAGTATAAAAAGTAGTATAAGAACAAACAGATATTTAAATAGTTCTGAAAAAGGAACTAAATATGTCTCAGCAAAACTAACAGCTTGTGTAACACCATTATCCTCAGAATCATCACTTTTTTGGTGAAACTGTAGATTTTGAACACTAACCTTATCTCCCCTCTCTCCATCGATACCGATAGCTTGATCGACTAATGATGTTAAAGCTATTAAATCTGATTCAGATAAAGATTTATACTCTAATTCATCTGTTTCTATACCCTCTGCATCGATCTTATATTTATATTTACCATCAACGATTACTGCAGCTGTTATTCTTTTTATACGTGCAAATTGACTTTTTGTACTTGAAACAGTTTTACTAATCTCATAGTTTGTTGTTCCACTGTTCTTTTCATATTTTTCTACTTTTTTATTCTCTTCTAATCCCTGTACAGGACCTATGTTACTTACAGTTCCAGGAACTCCACCTATCTGCTTAGGAGAGCTTCCCTCTCGTTTTTCTTCATTAATCTGTTCACTTCTTACAACATTTTCAGGATCAAAAGTTTCAGAACTAGAGTTCTTGATAGAAAAATCATACTCAATAGTTACCTGAGCTACAATTTTGTCTATACCACCTACAAAAGGGGAGATAACCTCTATTATTTTTCTTTGTCTCTTTTTCTCTTCTTTATGTTTAAACTTCTGTTGTACTGTTGAGAGTTCACCCATTTGAGCCATCTCATCTTCATCTCCTAATGTTTCCCCTTCACTATTTACCAACATCACATCTGAAGAGCTCATCTTAGGAATCGCAGCTGATACTAAATTTTTAATACCTCTTACCTGTTTTGCTGAAAGATGTCTACCCTCAACTAAAGTAACCATTACAGAAGCTGTAGGAGGTACCTGTTTAGATATGAAAAGGGACTCTTTAGGAAGTGCTAAACTAACAGAAACTGATTCGATAGGAGCTAATGCATTAATAGTACGGGAGAGTTCACCCTCTAAAGCTCGAAGATGTTTTATTTTTTGATCAAAATTTGTAGCTCCAAACTCTTGAGTATCAAACAGTTCAAAACCAACACCTCTATTTTTTGGAATACCTAGTGATGCTATAGATATTCTCTGCTTATAAACAACATCTTTTGGAACCTTGATAACATTATCTGCTCCAATTTTATAGGGTATCTCATCTTTTTCAAGTTGATCTATCACTTCTGCCGCATCTGAAGCAGTTAAAGAGTCAAAAAGAGGTTCATATCTATTATCAACATTTTTTTTAGCAGTATATACAACTAAAAAAATAATAAAAGCGATAACACCAACAACAGCTGCTGCAATAATCATCTTTTGCTGTTTACTTAACTTTTCAAATAAAACAACTAACTGTGAAAAAAGTACCTTAAAATCCATCAATCTCTCATATAGTTAATTTATATTAAATCTACTATCAACTCAAAAAAACGACTGTTTTGTTCTTTTGTTCCGACAGTTATACGAATAGCATTCATTCCATAACCACTTAAATCTCTCACTATCATTCCACGACGAAGAAGTCTATCTGCAACGGTAGTTGAATTTTGAGTTTTATTAAAGAGTAAAGTTACAAAATTTGTATAACTATCTATAATCTCAAGGGAGTTCTCTTTTGCAAACTCCTCATATCGTTTCATCTCTTCAAAACTAAGTGCTATAGATTCATTTACAAAATCCTCATCTTCAACAGCGATAGAAGCAGCTTCTAATGAAAGTGTTGTGATATTAAAAGGGGGACGAAGTTTATAAAGTTCTTTGATAATTTTAGCATCTGATATACCATATCCTACTCTCATCCCACCTAGTCCATAAGCTTTTGAAAATGTACCTAAATAGATCACATTATCAAATTTTTCTATTAAATCTTTTGGTGCAACTTTTTTACTTTCATCTTTTTTGATAGCATATTCCATATAAGCACCATCAACAACCACTAAAGTATCATTATCAATTTTCTCTATAAAATCAAAAAGTTCTTTTGAGTCTATCGCATCGCCTGTTGGATTGTTTGGAGTACATAAAAAAATTATCTTCGGTTTTTCACTTTTATAAAGTTCATAAAACTGATCTAAATCATGTTTTTGTGAAGCGGTTCTTATGATCTCTGCTCCTACATGTTTAGCATAAATCTCATACATCGCAAATGTCACACTATTGATAAGAATTTTTGAGTTTGAATCTGCTTTTGCATGGATTAAAAACTCTATCACTTGGTCACTTCCAGAGCCGATAATAAGATTTTCATCTTTTATCTCAAATCTTTTTGAAAGAGCCTCTTTAAGTTTTGTCATACTATCATCAGGATAAAGAGCCATATTTGAGACTATATCTACAACAGCCTCTTGCACTTTAGGAGAGACTCCATAAGGGTTTTCATTTGAAGCAAGTTTCACTATATCTTTTGGCTCTATTCCAAACTCACGAACAACAAGTTCTATAGGCTTTCCAGCTTCATAAGTTTTTATACTCTCTAATTTTTTATTAAAATTCAATTTTCACCCTTTACATAACTACCTAACCAAGTTACTTCTGTTGTATGTTTTTCTATCACTTTTTGGACAATAGCATCATCTATATGACCATAAAAATCTATATAAAACCAGTAACCAAACCCACTTTTATCTTTTGATGGACGTGATTCTATTTTTGATAGATTTATATCTGCATCGTTAAAATCTTGTAAAAAATTTGCTAAGGAACCTGGTTCAGCTGCATCTTTTAAACGCACTAATATAGAGGTTTTATCATGCTCACTTACACTATTTTTAAAATCACTTAAGATGACAAAACGTGTTGCACTATCATGTTCATCCTCTATATTTTCAAACATAGTTGGAACACTATAAAGTTTTGCAGCGATATGAGAACAGATAGCAGCAGCGTTTGGATCTTGGTGCGCTAAGATAGCTGCTTTTGCCGTTGATTCTACGGGAATCTGCTCTATATTCAAGAGATTATGTTCAGAAAGGAACTCCCTGCATTGACCAAAACCTTTATCTTTAGAGTATATTTTAGTGATTTTTTCTAATGATGAAGATTGTGTTGCAAAAGACATATGAATAGGCATATAGAGTTCTGCAACAATTTTTACACTACTTTTTGAAAGTAGATCAAGTGTTTCACCAACAATCCCATCACGAGAGTTCTCAATAGGAACAACACCAAACTTCGCACGTTTAGATTCAAGAGTTTTAAATACCCCACCAATAGAGCCAAGTGCTAAATAGTCACTCATAGCTCCAAAACGACTCTCAGCTGCTTGATGTGTAAATGTTCCTTCAGGTCCTAAATAGGCGATACGTTCTGGAAGTTCAAGATTACGTGCAACTGCAAATACCTCTAAAAATATCGCTTCGATAGCACTCTGGTTTAAAGCACCACTATTTTTTACACTTAAATCTGTTAATCTATCGATAATATCTTTTTCACGCTCTGGTCTATAGATAGATGTGCCGTTACTATTTTTAATCTCACCTACTCTATGAACTACTTTCATACGTTTGTTTAAAAGTTCTAGCATCTCATTATCTAGTGTATCTATCGCATCTCTACAATCATTTAATGTTTCCCATTGGGGTGTATCTATTGTATTACTCATATTCTCTCCAATATCTCTTGCATATCAGCATATATTAAATCTGGTCTTAGTTCCTCTTTTAAAAAAGGAACTATCTCATCAGCAGTTTTATATTTTCCACTTGTTACAAAGATAGTTTTGACACCCATCTCTTTAGCACCACCTAAATCACCTTTAACATCATCACTAATCATAGTTACCCTATCAAAAGAGGTTTTTGTATCTTGCTTTTGAATCTCTGTTAAAGCTTTATTATAAAATGCTACACTTGGCTTTCCAATAACTTTATAGGAGCAAGATGTAGCAAACTCTAAAAGTTTTAAAATCGCTCCAACACCTGGATAGCGTTTGGAATTTTTGGCATAGATAGATGTTTCGTGCATTCCAACTAAAGATGCACCACTCAAGATAAAATCTATCATCTGAGCATACTCCTCTGCACTAAAATCCTCTTTTATCGCAACAAGAACTGTTTTAGGATTTTTATAATCTAATATATATCCCATCTTCTCTAAAGTAACTAAGAACTCTTTTGCACCGTAGGCAGCTACACCACTCTTCTCTACACTCTCCTCTAAAAGCATCAATGGATCAAGATATTTATCAAAACTAAAATTAAACCCTATCGAATTTAAATAGTTATAAAAATCTTGTGATTCTTTTTTCGTGTTGTTTGTAACTATCATATAGGGAGTTTGCGTCTCATTTAATCGATCTATAAACTCTCTACTTCCACTAATTGGAGATTTATCACTATCGCTAATAAGAGTGCCTTGAACATCTATGAAATACAATTTATAAGCCTTAGTTTTCTAAAAACTCTTGCTCTAATGCGATAAGGTCATCAAATGTTTCCCGTCTACGAATCAATCTTGATTTTCCACCTTCCATAGCTACCTCTGCACTTCGTCCACGAGTGTTGTAATTACTTCCCATACCAAAACCGTAAGCACCAGCACTATGAATAACTACTAAATCATTATGAGCTAAAGGGGGAAGTTGATAATCTTTTGCAAAGAAATCTCCACTCTCACATACTGGACCTACTATATCAACTGCTCTACTTTGAGATGTAGATTCTGTTATAGCCTCTATTTTGTGATAAGCATCATAAAGAGAGGGACGTAAAAGATCGTTCATCGCACCATCAACTACTACAAACTTTTTATCTCCATTTTGTTTCTCATAAAGAACTTTAGTTACGAAATAACCTGCATTTGCAGTTAAAAAACGACCAGGTTCCGCTATAACAGTTAGGTCTAAACCTTTAAGTGTTCCTAATATAGCTTGTGCATAATCATATGTTGAGATAAGAGTTTCATCATCATACTTAATCCCTAAACCACCACCAATATCAAAAAACTTTAACTCTATTTTGATATTTTGTAATGAACGGACTAAGTCGGCTACTATCTCCGCTGATTCGTAGATCGGTTTTAGCTCTGTAAGTTGTGAACCTATATGAAAGTGAATTCCGACAGGGTCTAAGTTTTGAGAATTTTTTGCTTTGATATACATACGTTTTGCACTATCTAAATCAACACCAAACTTATTATCATGAAGACCTGTTGAGATATAGGGGTGTGTTTGAGGGTCAATATTTGGATTAACACGGATACTGATACGAGAAACTTTATCTAGCTCTTTAGCGATAAGTTCAACACGACCAAGTTCCGCTTCACTTTCAACATTTATATATAAAATATCTCTCTCTATCGCCTCGCGGATCTCATCGTCACTTTTACCAACACCTGAAAAAATGATTTTATATGCGGGGATTCCTGCTAAAAATGCACGACGAACCTCACCGATAGAAACACAATCAGCTCCCGCTCCAAGTTTTGCAAAATGTTTTACAACACTAAGATTAGAGTTTGCTTTTACAGCATAACAAAGAATAGATTTTCTAGCTTTAAAAGAGTCTTTTAGCTCACTATATTGAGATCTCATATGATCTAAATCATATACATAAAGTGGTGTTTTATACTGAGAAGCGAGTTCTTTAAAGTCAATCATAAATAATCCATAATATTTTTTAGGATGGATTCTATCTAAAAAGTGCTTATATATTTGTTATAAAGATTCTATGTCGTTATGCTATATTTTTTGTATTGGCGAAGTGCTATAAAAAATAGTACTATTATCGGTGTTATAACACCCAGTTCACTCGATATTGTTTTATTGTTTGAGAGTTCTATCAACATAAACAGTACTCCCCAAACCATCAGTGTTGATAATATTGCTCCAAAACTAAAGATCGAAATATTTATAGAACGCGAACTTATGGGTACAAAGAAAAATATGATAACAACTAATAATGGCACAAAAAATGGATAGATAAATATCTTGTAGAGAGCCGAACGAATATTACTTGTATCTATATTTTGTTCATCTAAAAGCACTATTGCATCTATCGCATCTCCTATAGTAAAATTTACTTTTCCCTCATAGACTTGATCTAATATTTTTGGACGAAAACCCTTAAGCACTTTAAGATCTTGTAACTCTGTTACTCTAATCCCTAAGGATTCAAATCCAATGGTTTGAGGTTTTACGATAATATCTGCTTTACTGATAACCCAATAACCATCTCTATATTCAGCAGATGAAGCGACTAAAACCTCTCTTAAAGAACTATTTTCTACACTAAAAACTCTAATCCCCTCCGCCTTTTCTTGAAGTGGTAGCATCTTTGAAAAATAGACATATTTGTCTTTATATATAAAAAAGAGATCTCTTGTAGGACTTAGATATTGTGCATTTTTACGAATATTATTAGAAAACTCATATGCTCTTGAGAAACTTGGAATAGAGTGAAGGAGGATAAAAATAGTGATAATTGCAGTTGATACAGCTAAAAATGGCTTCAATATATCTATTCGTGTATAACCCAATGAAAAAAATGAGACTAAAGCATTCGATCGAATTAAAAATATTTTAGTTGATATCATCGCAAAAACTAAAGAGAGAGGCAGAAGCATATCCACAGCATAAAATGATTTATATACTAAATAGATAAGAATAAGGTTGGCGGAATCTGAAAGATCAGAAGCATTTTGCATATAATCAAAACCAACAAGAAAAGCGACTAGTGCCATCAAGATGATAAAAAAGTATTTCAAATAGTAGTATGAGATATACTTGAATGCTAACATATTTTAAGGTTTAAATTTTTTAACCGTATATTTTGAACTTGTATCTTCTAAAGAGTTTTCCAACAAAAACTCGACCGCTTGGCAACAGTTCTCTATCCAACTCTCTAAGTGAGTAGACTCCTCTTTTGTGAAATCTCCTAAAACATAGGAAGCTACCTCTCCTTTATGTTCTGGTTTTCCTATCCCCATTCGTACTCTTGCGTATTCACGAGATATCTTTTCATCGGTAGATTTCAAACCGTTATGACCACCATGACCACCAGCATACTTAAAACGCAATGTTCCAAAGGGTAGATCTAAATCATCATGTATTACAACAACCTCATCTACTTTATAAAACTTCTTAACGGCTACAACAGAGTTACCAGAGAGGTTCATAAATGTAAGTGGTTTTAATAAAAAATGATTTTTAAACTTAAAAAGTTCACCTTGAAATGATGAAGAGGAGGTTTTTTGAGCATTTTGCCGTTTTATCAACTCATCTATAACCATAAAACCTATATTATGGCGAGTAGATTCATAGGCGGAACCAGGGTTCCCTAGTCCGACTATAAGCATAATTATTTTGCTTTAATAATACTGATTAGTGCAACACGATCAGCATCTAAAACTTTAACGTTAGCAATTTCTGGTAAATCACGAACAAGTTTAGAATCACCTGTATCCATCTCACTTACATCAACAGTAATTGAGTTTGGAAGATTTTCTGGAGTACATTTAACTGTTAAACGAGATTTAGCGATATGAAGAAGACCTTTGTTTTTAAGACCTTTTGCTTCACCAGTTGCTACAACAGGAATATTGAACTTCGTTGCAACACCTGGTTGTGCTACCATTAAATCAACATGTAAAAGATTCCCCGTAACTGCTTGAGACTCATATGATTGAACAACAACATTTAACTCTTGACCATTCACTGATACTGGAAATGCGATAGTCTCTTTGTTGCGAACAGTACGGATATATTCATTCATTTTGAATGCAGCATTGATATTTTCAAAACCTTTTCCGTAGATATTAGCAATTAGATAACCATCATTACGAAGCGCATTTGTACCCGCTTTGCTTATACTCTCTCTAATAATACCTTCTAACATATAAATTCCTTAATTTAAAATTGTTTGCGATTATAGCTAAATAAATTTAGTTTCTACTTTAAAGCAAAAATATCTTCCTCTTCCTCCTCAACAGGGGCAAAAATCTCCTCTGGGGTAGGTTCTTCCTCTTTTACTACCTCAGTTGAGCATACCTCTTTTTGAGGAGCTTCATACTTTCCTGTTGTTAAACCACCCATTTTTAACTTTAAGTCAGCTGGACTCGAAGCACTTTCTAATGCCTGTTTCTCACTGATGATACCACTTTGAAATAGATCTAAAATCGATTGGTCAAATGTTTGTGATTTATAGTGTTCTTTTCCTTTTGCTATCGCTTCTGGTATCTCAACATCACGGTTTTCCATAATCAACTTTTCGATAGTTGGAGTACGAACCATTATCTCCATCGCTGCACGACGTCCACCATCTACTGTTGGTATCAATCTTTGTGAAACTATTCCTTGAATAACACCTGCTAAAGAGAGTCTTACACGATTTTGTTCATCTGTTGGAAACTGTGCAATAATTCTATTTATAGTCTCTTTTGCGTCTATTGTATGAAGTGTTGAAAAAACTAGATGTCCCGTATCTGCTGCATGAAGTGCAAGTTCTATCGTCTCTTTATCACGCATCTCCCCTACAAGTATAATATCTGGGTCTTCACGAAGAGCTGCACGCAAAGCATTTCCAAAGGAGAGAGTATCTTGCCCTACTGTTCTTTGGTTTATCACACACCCTCTATCTTTGTGTACAAACTCAATAGGGTCTTCTATTGTGATGATATGTTTTTTTCTTGTTGTATTTATCTCATTGATAAGTGATGCAAGTGTTGTAGATTTACCACTTCCTGTTACACCTGTTACCAAAACTAAACCTCTTGATTTGTTTGTAAAACTTTGTAACACTGTTGGAAGGTTCAGTTCACTACAGGAGGGAACTTTTACAGGGATAATACGAAAAACTGCCGATATTCCATCCATCTGAAAAAAGATATTTACACGAAAACGGTTTCTCTCATCAAAAGGGTAAACTAGGTCAAGTTCTCTTTTTTCAACCAACTCTGCAAATCTTCCTTTGAGTAACTCTTTTGCAAATGTTAAAGCATCTTCAGGAGAGAAAATCCTTCCAGATATCTGTACTAAATCCCCATGTATCCTTGCACGAATAACAGAGTTTGCTTTTACATGAAGGTCACTTCCTCCATTGTTTATCATATTTTTAAGATACATACGTATCTTCCCTAACTGCTCAAATGTTAATTCACTTATATCTGTTTCTGTCATAATGTTTCCAATATATCTTTAAATGCGTCTTTAAACTGCTCTAGTCCATCACTTATCTGCTTATTTAAAACCTCATCAAAATCTATGCCACTCTCTGCTATTTTTTGAAAATGATTTTTAATAATCTCTGAGGAGATAGGTAAAGCATTTTTTGTTGTTGCATTTGAGTGAAAAGCTTTTATTGTCTCTATAGGTGCTGTGTTTACGCTGTTATATGCTAAAAGCTGTTCTATATAGTAGTGAGCAGGAAGAGAATCATCTTTTACCCCTGTACTTGCAAAAAGTGTTCTAGTTCCATCTATCTGCATACTCTCTATCTCAGCATAGATATCTGCACTGTTATATATCCCACTCAGTGCAACATCTATATCTTTAGTAGATAACTCTTTATCTAAAGCACGGTCAACTCTACTTACAAATACACTGATAACAGTATCAACTTGAGAACCATAAAGTGCAACACCCTCTTTAAATGCATTTGCACAAGCGATAGCTTGAGATTTTTTGAAGATAAGTGTAGCGTTGACAGGGATACCAACAGATGTAAGCTCCTTCATAGCGATATACCCAGCCTCTGTTGCAGGTACTTTTATCATCACATTTTTTCTATCTATGACTTTAAAAAGTCTTTTACCCTCAGCGATAGTTCCCTCTGCATCATCACAAAGAAAAGGATCAACCTCTATACTTACATAACCATCATCATCTTTATCATAAAGAGGTTTTAAAATATCTGCTGCTTTTTGAATATCGAAAATCGCAACTGCTTCATATTTTTCTTTTGCTGTTAAATGAGTTAATGTAGACAACTGTTCTTTATAAGCAGGAGAGTTTAAGATAGCATTTTTAAATATAGCAGGGTTTGAGGTAGCCCCATTTACAATACCATCAGCTATAAGTTGTTTAAACTCATTATCTAAATAATCTCTCTCTATAAAATCAGCCCAAAGTGAAAATTTCAAATCTTTTATATACATCTATTTTTTCCTTTATTTTTTTTATTGTATCTTATCTTTTGAAAAGAAATATAAATATAATAAAATGTAAAGCAGTTAAAATAAGCGATACACTCAAATCGATATAGTGTACCTTATCCTCAATATCAATCAAAATATAGATATCATAAATCTCCTCTTCAAAATAGTTATAAAGAAGATATAAAAACAATAGGTAAAAATGCCATATTAAAAGCTCTAACATAGTTAGAAAAAAGTTATTTTTATACAAAGCATAGAGAAGAAAACTCAAATTAAAAAAATAAAAGGGATAATAGGTGGATGCAAAAAGTTTCATAAGAGCAAAGAGAACAAGAGGAATATAAAAAATATAGATAAAGTTTTTTAATTTAACAAAGAGTGTTAAAAATCCAAATTGTAAAACGAGAGTTGTTGTATACTCCCCTATAAAAAGAAGTGAAAAGGAAAGAGAAAGATGAAAACTAAGGGAGATATATTTTGTCAAGAAGTTCATTGTACTCAGAGTGAACATCACTATCTAGAGTAATCCCTCCACCACTTTTATAGATATACCCATCTTGAGTTTTTTCAATAAAACGTATCATTACACCACTATCAAGATTTTCACCATCATAAACACCAAAAACCCCTGTAAAGTACCCTCTCTCATACTTCTCTATCTCCTCTATCAACATTACTGTACTTTTTTTCGGTGTTCCCGTAATACTTCCAGCAGGAAGAAGTGAAGATAAAATATCGCCAATATTATTCTGCCAGCCATCCTCAAGTGTGCCACTAATATGAGAACTCACTTGCAAAAGTTTCTTCTCCCCTGTATCGACTGTGGTGATATATCTAAAATCTTCCACTTTCACATCTTTAGCAACTATTGAGAGGTCGTTTCGAAGTAGATCCACCACCATAATATGCTCTGCCATCTCTTTTGTATCTGCTAAAATCTTCTCTTTAGCATCCTCTATCGAAGCATCAATAGTCCCCTTCATGGGATAGGTATCGATTTTATTCTCCGATATTTGAATAAACTTTTCAGGAGAGAAACATACAAACTTATCTTTATATCTCAGTTTATAATGTGCGTTAGCACTATTATATATCTCTTTTAATGAGAGTGAAGTTTTTATCTCTGTTTCTTGTGTAAGATTGAGGAGATAGCTATCTCCAGATTTTATCTTATCTATCACTTTGTTAAACTTTTTCTCATAAATTTCAAAAGAGAGAGGTTCTTTTAAAAGAGTGTGATTATGAGTTTTTTTTATATAATTTTCATCTATCTCAAACTCTATATCATTTTTTTCTAACTCATCTAAAAAAAATATTTCTATATTTTTAGCTTTGAAATCTGTTATGAATAGGAAAGGTCTTCTCTCTTTTTCTAAGAAGTTTAAATCTTTCAATCTCATCTATTAACTATCAGCTATCAACTTTTTCAATATAGCCATTCGAATATTGACACCATTTGTAACCTGTTGTAAAACTTTACATCTCTCATCTGCTAAAAGTCTATCACATATATCTATATTTCTATGAACTGGTCCAGGGTGAAGTAAAATAATATCTCTATCGCCTACAAGGTCACTTGTAATACAAAAATCACTTGCATAATCTTTGAGTGAAGCGTAACTTTGAGAGGAGTGGCGTTCTGTTTGTGTTCTTAAACTCATAATTGCATCTACCTCATCAATAATTTCAGGTAAAAAATGTGTTGTTCTTAGTGATGTTTGAGGTAAAAAATGGGGAGGTGCAACTAAAATAACCTCAGCTCCAAAACGAGTAAGTAGTTCTATATTTGAGTTTGCAACACGAGAGTTCTTAATATCTCCCACTATCGCTATCTTTTTTCCTTTAACACTACCTAAATTTTCTCTCAAAGTATAAAGGTCAAGAAGTGCTTGTGTAGGGTGAGCATGAGCTCCATCACCAGCATTGATGATAGAAGCTTTTGTAGCATTTGAGAGTATCTTTGGTACACCAGAATTTTGATGACGTACTATGATGGCATGAGGACCCATCGCATCAAGATTCATAGCTGTATCTACAAGAGTTTCCCCTTTTTTAGTAGAACTTGCATTGACATCCAGATGAACCATCTCTGCTCCAAGACGTTTTGCTGCTATCTCAAAAGAGCTTTTTGTACGTGTGGAATTTTCAAAAAAGAGAGTAATAATGATTTTATTTTCTAATATTTTCTCAAAACGACCATCACTAAATTTTTGAGCATCAGCTAGAATTTCATCTATCTCATCTATTGTAAAATCATCTGTTCTTATTAGGTGTTGCATAATTCCCTCTTTATATAATAATTTACAAATTATACAAAACATCACAAATGGTGTCAATCTCATTAGCAACTTTTAAAACTTTTTTATTACTCCCTAAAAAATAGGGTTCAGAAATAGTTTGAAAACTATCGTCGTTCTCTCTACAATTAAAAGCAATACTATGTCTAATATCATAACTATCCAGTGCCTTTGAACTCAATAGTGTATCATTGATGCAACCAAGAGAACAGTGAGTTACTAAAAGTGTAGTTGCTTTTAGATATTTTATCAGATCTATCATCATAGTTTTATCATCGATAGGAACATATAAACCACCAGCTCCCTCGATAATTAAAACATCACATAACTTTTCTAACTTTTGTATAGTTTTATCAATAAGTTTAAAATCTAATGCTCTATTTTTTGAAGAAACATAGGGTGCTGCGGGGAGTTCATATGTTATTGGAACTATATCTGCTCTTGTTAAATCTTTAAACTCACTGTTTAAACTTTGGATTAACTCTAAAAGCATATCCCCATCAGGAGCATTATCTACTACACCTGTTTCTATAGGTTTTAAAACACCCACCCTCAAACCACGAGATGCAAACTCTTTTAAAAGGAGTTTTGTTGTGTAAGTTTTACCAATATCTGTATTTGTTGCTGTTACAAAAATTCGTTTCATCATATTTATCTCTACTTTGCTATAATCTTCCTATATTGTATCAGATGAGAGATAAATAACTATTAATGGAAAAGATATGCCAACCAATACAAACTATGAATTAGCAGATGAAGTGATGATAAAACATCCAAAAAAGTATAAAGTGTTTATTCTAAATGATGATTATACATCTATGGATTTCGTTGTTGATATTTTAATGACTCTATTTCATAAAAGTTATGAAGAAGCTGAAAATATTATGATGGAAGTACATAAAAAAGAGAAGGGTCTATGTGGTATCTATTCTCACGAGATAGCGGAGACAAAAGTTATGCAAGTTATTAAACGGGCAAAAGAGAGTGGATTTCCACTCAAAGCTACAATGGAAGAGGAATAATGATAAGTAATAATCTTAATGAAGTTTTTCAAAAATCTATTTTATTTGCAAAAAAATTACGACATGAATATTTAACAATTGAACATATATTTTTCTATATTTTATCCTCTGATGAGGGTGCAAATATAATATCTGCTTGTGGTGGAGATACTCAAAGTATGAAAGAGAAGATGAAACAATATATAAAAGAGGAGATTGAAGCAGTTCCTGAAAATATAACAGATGACCCCTACGAAACTATTGCACTTGCAAGGTTGATAGATAGGATGATAAAACATATTCAAAGTGCAGGAAAACAAACAGCAAATATTGGTGACTTAATCGTGTCAATATATGATGAGGAAAATAGTTTTAGTTATCTACTTTTAGATGCCTACCAGATAGAAAAATTAGATATTTTAGATGTTATCTCTCACAATAATATAGAAGAGACTCCAACAGATGAAGAGCAACAACACTCCTATTTAGATCAATACTCTATCGATCTACTTCAAAAAGCAAAAGAGAAAAAGATAGACCCTGTTATAGGAAGAGATAATGAGATACAGAGAGTGATCCAGATCTTATGTCGTAGAAAAAAGAACAACCCTATCTTAGTTGGTGAAGCTGGTGTTGGAAAGACAGCCATAGCAGAGGGATTAGCACTCAATCTTACCATGGGAACTGTTCCTAATATCATAAAGAAATCAAAACTTTTTGCACTAGATATGAGTGCATTAGTCGCTGGTACAAAATATAGAGGAGATTTTGAAAAACGTTTAAAGGGTGTCATCGATGAGATAAAGCAGATAGAGGATGCAATACTTTTTATAGATGAGATCCACACCCTCATCGGTGCAGGAGCTACAAGTGGAAGTATGGATGCAGCAAATCAGCTTAAACCTGCATTAGCAAGTGGTGAAATCACTTGTCTTGGTGCTACGACCTTTGCAGAATATAGAAATGGTTTTGAAAAAGATAAAGCACTTAGTAGAAGATTTTCAAAGGTAAACATAGAGGAACCATCAGAAAAAACATCCTATCTTATATTAAAAGGTTTAAAAAAGAGCTATGAAAAACATCATAATATCATCTATACAGATAAAGCTCTTAAAACTGCTATTGAACTCTCTAAAAGATATATTACAGATAGATTTTTACCTGATAAAGCGATAGACTTGATAGATGAGACCGCAGCATCTTTTCATCTTAAAAAATCTTCAAAATCTAAAGTAACTGCAACAGATATCGAAAAAACAATCTCAAAAATTGTTGGTATCTCAAACAGTAGCATCAACAAAGATGAAACAAAATCTCTCATCAATCTAGAAACAGAGTTAAAAACAAGAGTTATAGGTCAGGATAAAGCTGTGGAGGAGATTAGTAAATCGATTAAAATATCAAAAGCTGGTCTTACTCCTCAAAATAAGCCGATAGCATCTTTTCTTTTTTCAGGTCCAACAGGAGTTGGTAAAACTGAACTAGCGATAGCTCTAAGTGATACTTTAGGAATAAACTTTGAACGTTTTGATATGAGTGAATATATGGAAAAACATACTCTGAGTAGATTAGTAGGTGCACCTCCAGGATATGTTGGGTATGAACAGGGTGGGATTTTAACAGAAGCGATCAAAAAACATCCCTATACAGTTTTACTTTTAGATGAGATAGAAAAAGCACATCCAGACCTAGTAAACATTTTACTTCAGATTATGGACAGTGCAACACTTACCGACAACAACGGATACAAAGCAAATTTTCAAAATGTAGTTTTGATTATGACATCCAATATAGGTGCAAAAGCAGATAAGGTGATGGGTTTTAACAAAAACTCTTTACTTTCTAAAAATGAGGAGTTAAAAACATTTTTTACTCCAGAGTTTAGAAATAGATTAGATGCTATTATTGAGTTCAAACAACTTAACAACAATACAGTAAAAGGAATTATCTCCAAATTTATAGCTGAATTAAATAACGAGCTTAAAAAGAAAAAAATTATAGTTACGATAACTGATAAAGCGATAGATTTCATAGCCAAAGAAGCTTACTCTATAGAGATGGGTGCAAGACCATTGAAAAGATATATACAGGACAATATAACAAATAAACTCAGTGATGAAATCTTATTTGGAAAGTTGAAAAATGGTGGCTTAGTAGAAGTTAGTTATAAAAAAGAGTTACTATTAAAGTTTAAAAATGATTCCTCAACTAAATAAATATGAATTAAAATTCCCTCATCCAGACAGTGCCGATGAAAATGGTATCGTAGCTTGGGGAGGAGACTTGGTTCCTTCTCGTCTAATTAAAGCCTATCAAAATGGAATATTTCCTTGGTACTCTAAAGATGAACCTATTATATGGTGGTCACCAAATCCAAGACTTATAATGGAACTAGATGAGTTTAAACTCTCTAAATCATTAAAAAAAAGTATGAAAAAATTTACCTATAAATTTGACAGTAACTTTAAAGAAGTAATTAGAAAATGTGCCTCAACAGATAGAAACAATCAAGATGGAACATGGATACAAGAGGAGATGATAGAAGCTTATGAAACCCTGCATGGAATGGGTATTGCACACTCCATAGAAAGTTATCAAAATGATAAATTAGTTGGTGGTCTTTATGGTGTTGTAATAGGAAAAGTATTTTGTGGTGAATCGATGTTTGCAGAAGTAAGTGATGCATCGAAATCTGCCTATGCTACTCTGATAAAACATCTTAAAAAATGGGGGTATGATTTCATAGACTGCCAAGTTCCAACAAACCATCTGAAAAGTTTAGGTGCAAAAGAGATAACAAGAGATGAATATATAAAAAGACTTGAAAAAGTTAAATATAGCAGTATCGATAACTATTGGGAAATAAATAATTGAAATTGGATAAAAATAAAGAAGTAAAGTAAAACCGATCAACTAGGCAGCGACCTACGTTTCCACACCTGAAAGGTGCAGTATTATCAGCGAAGAGAGGCTTAGCTTCTGGGTTCGGAATGGAACCAGGCGTTTCCCTCTC
>JAYEGK010000090.1:0-3752 GCA_034716265.1 Campylobacterota bacterium | reverse complement strand
AAGATAAATAAAGTTATATTAATAAATCATAAAAGGAAGAGCGATGAATTTAATTACAGATGTTAGTATAAAGGTTAAAAATTTAGGGCTTATTTTTGGTTCTATGTTTTTTATGGCACTAGTTATTACTTATATAGTCTTATGATATCTTTTTAATTGATCCATCTGATGGTCATGTTATATATACTCAAGCAAAAGAGTCTGACTATGGAGCCAATCTAATTACTGGTAGTTTAAAAAATTCAGGACTGAATGAAGTTTTTGTAAAAGCAAAAAACAGTGATAAGCCTGTTTATGTAGATATGAAACCATATGCCCCTAGCAATAATGAACCAGCAATGTTTTTAGGTACAAAAGTTGAAGAAGAGGGCAAGGTAACTGCTATCTTAGTATTTCAAATCTCAGATAAAGCTATAAACAAAATAATGCAGTTTAGAAAAGGTTATGGAGATAGCCAAGAAGATTACCTTGTTGGTCAAGATAAACTTATGAGAAGTGATAGCTTTTTAGATAAACAGAACCACTCCCTAAGAGCATCATTTGCTAACCCATCTAAAGGGAGTGTAGATACTGTTGCATCTCAAGAGGCATTAGCTGGAAAGCATGATACTAAGATTGTTATAGATTTCAATGACAATCCTGTTCTCTCAGCTTATGAGCCACTTCATATTGGTGAAGATTTGCATTGGGCTATTATCTCTGAGATCGATGAGGCGAAGGTTATGGAAGCTCCTCATACTTTTAGAATGCATGTTATAGTTACTTCTGTTATTGTTTTTGTTATCGCGATTTTAATATCGATATTTTTGCTTAACTTTGCTTTGGTGCGTCCACTTAAAGAGTTAGAGGAGAGAGCAGAAGATTTAGCTCATGGTGAAGGTGACTTAACCCAAAGACTTCAAATCTCTGGAAATAATGAGATAGCTCAAGTTGCTAAGTATATAAACGGATTTATAGAAAAAGTACAAGATACTGTGGTTCAAGCAAAACAAACTAGTAATGAAAACTCATCAGTAGCAGAAGAGTTAGCAAGAACATCACTCCAGATTGGTCAAAAAGCTGAAGAGGAGTCTGTCATAGTTGGAGAGGTTAGTAGCCAAGGTAGAGAGCTTCAAAATATCTTAGAAGTTGCAATAGAAGATGCTAAACATACTGAAGGTGAACTAGACAATGCAGAAATTGCACTAGAGAAAACAAACCAAATCATTATAGCTTTGAGTGAAGATATAAGTACTCGTTCTCATGCAGAAGCAGAGTTAGCAGACAGACTACAGCATCTAAGTAGTGATGCACAGCAAGTAAAAAGTGTCCTTGAAGTTATAGGTGATATAGCAGATCAGACAAATCTTCTTGCACTAAATGCTGCCATCGAAGCAGCAAGAGCAGGTGAGCATGGTAGAGGTTTTGCTGTTGTTGCAGATGAGGTTAGAAAACTAGCAGAGAGAACGCAAAAATCACTATCAGAGATAAATGCAACCATCAGTGTTATAGTTCAGTCGATAACAGATGCAAGTGATGCAATTTCACATAATGCAACAGAGATAGAAAAATTATCAAACAATGCCAATGAAGCTCAAGGTGAGATTTCAACTAGTGTTGAGGTGATGCAAGTAGCTGTTAAAAAAGTAGATGATATGGTGGGTGGATATGCAAGCAATGGAAAATCTATTCAAGTTATGATAGATAAGGTTAAGGTTGTAAATGAACTCTCAATTTCAAATGCGAGAAGTGTTGAAGAGATAGCTTCTGCATCTGATCATCTATCTTCTATGACTGCTAAGTTAAATAATCTTTTAGCTTCGTACAAAAGTTGAGAGAAAAAGTACTACTCATAGGTGCCTCAACAGGAGGTCCTTCTCAAATAAAAGAGATGCTTGGAGAGATTAGTTCTCTCTCTTGTACTGTGATTATAGCTCAGCATATGCGAGAAGAAGTCCTCCCTTTCTTTATAAATGATTTACAAGAATCGATGAAAGAAAAAGTATATACCACACCACTTAAAACCTCTTTTTTTTCTCCATCTATTATAGTATGTTCTCATAGTTCTATCGTAAAAAAAAGCTATGGAGCTTTTGAGATAGTAACAGATACAAGTGAGCAACAATACACTCCAGATATAAATAAACTCTTTAACTCTTTTTGCCCTTTTGTAGATGAACTTGATATAAAAGTTTTAATCATGACTGGTATAGGCAGAGATGGGGTAGATGGAGCTATAAACTTAAAGCACAGAGGTGTTAGTATAATAGCTCAAGATGAAAAGAGTTGTCCTGTTTATGGGATGCCAAAAGCAGCGATAGAGAGCGGTATAGTTGATGAGATAAAGACACTAAGTGAAATAAAAGAGTATTTTAGAGGTTTATGATGGGTTTTTTTGATTTGTTCAATAAAAAAGAAGTTATAGAAGAGGTATGTATTGAAAAAGAGGCAAACTTTTCAAACTTTAAAAAAGTAACGGATTATATATATGAAGAGAGTGGTATAACAGACTTAGATAAAAGAGCATTAACCTCTTCAAGAGCACAACAACATGCAATATCAAAAGATGTTTATACAACAGATGAGTTTATATCAAAAATGAAAAGTGATAGAGAGTTTTATCAAGATATCATAAATATAGCAACAGTAAATGAGACTTTTTTTCTTAGAGAACTAAAGGAGTTAGAGTGGTTAGTAAGGTATATAAAAGAGGAAAATAGACCACTGAGTATCCTCTCTATACCAAGTTCTAGCGGTGAAGAGATTTACTCTATTTTACTAATGTTAAGTGATGAAGGTTTTGATATAGATATGCTAGAGATAAGAGGCTATGATATAAACTCTTATGCAGTAGCTTGTGCTAAAAGTGGTGAGTATGATGAGCACTCACTACATAAGATAGATGGACAAAGAAGAGCGAACTATTTTTCTGCTTTTAAAGAGCATTTTAAAATATCAGCAGAGTTTAGAAATAGGTCAACTTTTGAACAAAAAAATATATTTGATTTAGGTAATCAAACGGCGAAGTATGACATAATTTTATCTAGAAATATGTTTATATATTTCGATGATAAAAAAAGAGAAATAGCTTTAAATATCATAACAAACTTGTTAAAAACTAATGGAATCTATATAAAAGGTCATGCAGACCATATAAAAAAACATCCAAAATTAGAAAGTGTAGAGTATGGAATATATAAAAAATCAATGACTAATATCTAAACATAAAAGCTGTAATTATACATCATAATATTAAAAATTACAATAAAACGATATAATCAAATTTTAAAATAAAAGGCAGAAAATATGACATTATTAGCAGGTCCTTGTGTTATTGAGAGTGAAGAGAATATTTTTAAAATCGCTTCCGCTTTAGAGAAGTATCATAAAGATGAAACGATAGATTTTTATTTCAAAGCGAGTTTTGATAAAGCGAATCGTACATCACTAGATAGCTTTCGTGGTTTAGGTATAGATGAGGGTCTTAGAATCCTTCAAAAAGTAAAAGATGAGTTTGGATATAAAATTGTCACTGATGTTCATGAATCGGTACAGGTTGAGCAGGTAGCAAAGGTTGTGGATATGCTTCAAATTCCAGCATTTTTGTGTCGTCAAACTGATCTACTTGTTGCTTGTGCAAAAACGGATAAAATAGTAAACATCAAAAAAGGTCAGTTTCTAAGCGCGTCGGCTATGGAGTATCCAGTTCTCAAGATTCTTCAAACAAGAGGTTGCAACGAAGCGACTTATGAGAACTCAAAAAAACATGGCGT
>JAYEGK010000089.1:0-17392 GCA_034716265.1 Campylobacterota bacterium | reverse complement strand
GAACTATGGGTGGTGCTAACTATCATCAAAATAATAAAAAAATATTTTTAGAATTAGTGCAGTTTAGAGATATTTTTAAGCAAACATTAGCTCAAAATACAGATGAATATAATATTTTAGAAAAATTTCATTTGGAAAATATAAAGAATTCTACTTCTGAGAAACAGATAGATTTTATGAAAATGATACAATCAAAAGCCACTTCTCAATGACAAAAACTTACCTCCTAAAACACCAAAATAGAAATTTTGTACATAAAGTTTTAACGGGCTATGCTTCTGTTCGACAAAAAGGTTTTATCTCTAGTCCTGAATTTACTACAAATGGTGTTTTGGCAAAAGCTTGGAGACGAAATCCTCTAGCAATGGATACCATTAAGCAATGATTAAAAAATTCTCACTCCAATACCTCCAAAACAAAAAAAACCTCCTAGCCTTCTCAGCAGGAGGGGACTCAACGGCACTTTTTTTTATTCTTTTAAAAAACAGTATCAAATTTGATATAGCTATTGTAGATTATAATCGACGTAAACAGAGTAAATCAGAGGTAAAGTATGCCAAAGAGTTGGCAAAGATTCACAATCTAAAATGTTACATCTTTAGTGCAGAAAAAATCGAAAAAAATATGGAAGCAAAAGCAAGAGAGATACGATATAGTTTTTTTGAAAAACTTATAAAAGAGCATAACTACCATAACCTACTCACTGCTCATCATCTAGGAGATAGATTTGAGTGGATGCTTATGCAGTTTTGTAAAGGGGCTGGTTGTGCTGAAATATCGGGTATGCAAGTTATTCAAAAACGAGATAACTATACTCTTATTCGACCTCTGCTTCATCTTGATAAAAGTGAACTTTTGCACTATTTAGATGCAAATAGTATTCACTATTTTGAAGATGAGAGCAATCTTGATAAAGATATTAAGCGAAATGAGTTTAGGCATAACTATTCACTACCCCTAATAGAAAAATATCTCAGTGGTATCAAAAAAAGTTTTGATTATATCGATGAAGATGTAGACAATCTCCTAACGGAAATTAAGATAAAAACTATAGATAACTTTGCCTATTTTAAAAGCTCAAACAATAAAAGAGGTGATATTTTTGCTATAGATAAATATATAAAATCTCAAAAACATATCATAACAGCTAAGGAAAGAGAGCTTTTAAAAAATAGTGTTACAACTGTTATAGGGCGTAAATTTATTGTAAATTTTGATAGAGGTTTTGTGTTTATAGCTCCCTATATAACAGATAAAACTGTAATGGAGAGTAGATTTAAAGAGGAGTGTAGAGCTTTAAAAATCGAACCAAAACTTCGTAAGTTTTTGGCTCAAAATAGTAAAGTTTTTTTACTCATCAAAAATCTCTTTCTTAAGATTCTTTGAGTTCTCCTCTTCCTCTATTTTTTTCTTTTTTTTATCAATCTTATAGACCTTCATAGTAAAAGATGCACTGATTCCCTGTTTATTTCGTTTAAAATTGATTGGGAAGTTGATACTTATCATCCATTCACTCTTATTTATACCCTCTAAAAAGTTATAAAAACTTTTTGGAGAGTTGATTTGGGAAGTTGTATTTACCTCATAAACTTTAAACTCCCTCTCTTTTGCTAGTTCCACCTGTGGTGCTATAGAAAGTTGTGAAAAATATTTTTTATATTGCTTCTCAAATTTTTTAGTATTAAATGGAGTATCAAAAGCCTTTATGATAGCTTTGTTTTCTGTTTGGAGAGCTGCAATCTCCTCTAACTTTGCATCATTATAATTTTGATATTCTCTTAATATCCTTCTCTCTTTTTTAACTTCAGCACTTACTTTACGATACTCTTTCCCCTCTGGTATAAGAAAATTAAAGGAAAAAACAGAGACAAAAATCAATAAAAAGAGAGTTAATCCTAAAAGATAGATAATTTGACGTGATATATTAATCTTCATCTTGGGTAGCCCTTTTCTCTTCTAACTCAGCTACTTCAACATAGTTTGTTGAAACAAATCGTATCCATCCATCTTCAACAGGATAAAAGCTTGTGTATGTTTTATGAAAAATAGAACGCAAAGGTGCTTGAAGCATAAAGTTGTAGACATCTTTATTTGGTGTGATACCATAAAGAATTAAACCGTTTTCCAATAATCTTGCTTCAGAAAGTGTGATTTTACTTGGAATAAGATCAAATAAATTTGAGATAGACTCTTTTAAAACACTATTGTGCTTATATATCTCCTCAGAGAGATTTATCTCCGATTGGATATATTGAACCTCCTCCTTTGACCTACTTATGGAGAGGTCTAGTGCATCCCTTTTTTGAGATATAGTAGATTTTTCCTCTGCAAAACTGTAATCTTTATAGATTAAAAAAAGATATGTAGAAACAAGCATAAAGATAGTCATAGAAAAAAATGATAATAAAAGTTTCATTTCTGGAGTAAAAGCAGATTTTACTCTTGGTTGGATAAAACTATATTTCATATGTTTAACTCCTCTTGAGCTGATTGAGATAATTCAGCTCCAAGATTAATCACTCTAAAATGGATAGTAAGAAACATCTCCTCTTCAAGGTATTGGGTTAAATCAGTTCCCGCTCCTGTACTATCCGCAATATACGCATTTTCAAGAAAGAGACTCTCATATTTCTCATCATTATAAAAACTATTTATCGCTGTTTGAATAAGAGAAAATCGTTGATAATCTGCAGTAAATGTATCTGCTTGTGATGATGCACCATCTGCTGAATTTTCTACATCCTCCGTAGAAAAATCATCCTCTATATCTTTAGAATCAGAGAACTCATCTATCTCACTAATATCATCTAAATCTTCTATATCATTAAAGTCATCAAACATATCTATATCTTCCATAGCATCAATATCTTCTAAGTCGATACCATCATCTAAGTCAACATCATATGTTAATAGATTGCTATCATCTTCTGGTTCATCCTCAACATTCATATATTTTGCATAAAGTAACTCTGCATTTTTAAAGATCATCACTGAGATATTTTGCTCCTCTAACAAAATATATAGGGCTACATCTTGAGTTATCTCTTTTTTAAAAAAAGTTGACAAAATTGTAAAGGGGGAGAAGATAAAATCTAATCCTATTTTTCTATAGATTACATCTAAAGATTTTAACTCTTTTTTAGGTGTATATGTGCTCCATCTATTTATACATACCAATAAACTTTCACTCACATCTGCATAATAAAACTCTTTACTTTTATCACAAGTAGGGATAGCACCTTGTGCATGTGATGGATTTAATATTGATATATAGTGATAGGGAGATTCATCTATATATTTTGAGATAAATTCATACATTTCACTACTTAAAACTGCTGTTTCAAAGCTCTCTTGTACTTTAGTAACAGTTTTATTATTTGAGATATTTTCGATATATACAAAAGTTTTTGTATCTTGCATAATAATATTTACAAAAACTTTAATATATAGAAATTCAAATATTTTTTTAAACATCATATATCCATCTCTGCAAGTGGATGTGCTTCATTATAATTTTTTTGTTTCAATGCACTTCCTAATTTTGTATATATCTGTGTTGTAGCCATAGAGGAGTGACCTAGAAGTTCACTCACATCGACTATTGGAGCACCACTATTTAATAGAGCGGTTGCATAAGAGTGACGAAGTTGATGGGGAGTAACTTTCAATGCTATTTTCCTAAAAACTTTAGTAACGATATATCTTAAACTATTTTCGCTTAATTTTCCTCTATTTTTTTCAAAAAGAAATTTTCTTGGATGATTTTCTTCCAAATAACTATCTATCATTTTTTTTATCTCTTGTAAAAGTGGTACATCCCTATCTTTATTTCCTTTACCGAGAACTCTGACCCAACTATCTGAAATATCCTCTAGTTTCAGATTTGAAAGCTCTGATATGCGTAGTCCTAAAGTATATAAAAGAGTAACAACTAAACTCTCTTGTAAATTTGCTTGAGAGAGTGCTTCCATAATATATTTATGTGCTATTGGTTTAGGTAGAGTTTTAGCAGTTTTCACACTATCATCTGCTTTTAAAACTGTTTTTATATTATTATCATTTAAAAATGTGGTGAAACTGCGAATAGCACTTAATTTTTTAGAGATTGTTTTTGAGTTTAATTCTACTATATGAACTCTATATGGCATTAGATTTAGTATTAAATATGGTTTTTCCTGCTCTATCTCTATAAATCTAAATGCCTCTTTTAAAGATTCATCATAACTTTTGATAGTTAAGTCGGAATACCCTCTTAACTCCTCTAATGATTCTAAAAAATCAACCCTATACTTATCTAGTAACTTTTGCAAGAAGTTTCTCAAATTTTATATAATATTCACCAGCTGTTTTCACTAACTCTTTATCTGTTACAACACTTGGTGCTAGTTTGAGATAGGAACTCACCATAATTTCGCAGATTATTCGTATCTTCGCTCTATCATTTTCCAAAATAACCTCTTTATTTGCTATCTTTTCTATCTCTAAAGTATACTTTTTCCCATCATCTATGTAGGATTTATATTTTAAAGCTATTAGAGATTGGGACATAATAGTAGAGGACATTCTATTATAAACATCTATTGCAAATGCTTCTTTTGCTAATACTAATGCCTCCTCATATTCCCCTGTTTCAAAATAATATTTTGCTTGAATCGATTTTTGATAGGATGGATTTAATACAACAGAGATAATCATAAGGCTCAATAAAATAAGAGCCGATAGAGAGATAAGTTTAGTGTTCATGTAATAATAATCCTTTTTGAATCAAGGTTCGAGCCTCTTCAAACTCCATAGAACTCACATCTATGAGATCACTAATATAATAATCTATCGTTCCAAAAGGCTTTGGAATAATAAACTTATCCCAACTATTGAGTTGCCAATAGGCACTAGGTTTTATCTCAACTAAAACAATTTTAACCTTAGCCTTTTGTGCCATAACGATAATACCATCGGAGACTTGATGACGTGGACCCTTTGGACCATCTGGAGTTATTCCTAAATCATACCCATTTTTAAGCTCTTTAATAGATTGAATAAGTGCTTTTACTCCACCTCTTGTAGAGGAACCTCGTATAGTTTCAAACCTAAAAAAGTTTAATGTTTTTGCGATAAGATTACCATCAAAATGTTCAGAGATTAAAAGTTTTACGTGAGGGATTTTTTTATAGCGAGTATAAGCATAAGGGATCATTAAAAGTTCACCATGCCAACAAGCCATAATGAATGTTTCATCACCTAAAATCTCTGGTGCATGAAATCTTTTTTTATTTGTAAGATATAAAAAACGTATAATAATTGAACCCAAAAAAGGAACAACTAAGAGAGCAAAAGCTCGAAACTGTTTTTTAAACAACTATCTCGCCTGTTAAAACTGTTCTTCCTATAGAACTGATTTTAACATCTCTAAATTTTCCTAAAAGTTCCTCTGAACCTTTCACACGAATAAGAGTGTTATTATCACTTCTTCCTGCTACATAGTTATCTTTATTAAGTGCTTCAAAATATACTCTAAAAGTTTTTCCTAACTGTTTCGCATTTTTCTTATCTATTATCTCATTATTTAAAGATTGTAAAAAGGAGAGTCTCTCTGAACCAACACTATCATCCACAACATTTTTAAAGTGTTGTGCTTCAGTCTCTGGACGCGAGGAGTATTTAAATGAAAAAATTTGGTCAAACTCAACCTCTTTCATCATAGCGATAGTATCTGCAAAATCTTCATCACTCTCACCTGGAAATGCTACAATAATATCTGTACTTATAGTAGTATCTGGAGCCATAGAGCGTAGTTTTTCAACACGATTTATAAACCATTCACGACTATAACCACGCTTCATATCTTTTAAAATTTTTGTTGAACCACTTTGAAGAGGCATATGCATAGATTTACATATCTTAGGGTTTGTTGCAAACTCCTCTATAAACTCATCATCCATATGAAAAGGGTGAGGAGAGGTAAAACGGATACGTTCAAGCTTTTCTATCTTACTCAGACGTCGAAGAAGTTCTGTAAAGTTTACTTTCTCCTGCGCTCCTGTAAAACGTCGACCATAATTATTTACATTTTGACCTAAAAGAAATATCTCTTTAGCTCCACTATCAACTATACGTTGTGCTTCATCGATAATGATAGCATCAGGAATAGAGATCTCCTCTCCACGAGTTTTTGGAACGATACAAAATGTACAGCTTTTATCACACCCCATAGAGATATTTATAAAACCTTTATAGAGTGATGTTCTAAAATCTTTAAAAGCAAACTCACTCTCATCATAGTTTATATCTATCTCAACAGCTCTATTTTTATGTAAAACCTCTGTTATTTTAGATACATTTCTTGCACCTAAAACAAAATTTACATAGGGAGCTTTTTCGATAATCTCTTTTCCTAGATGCGAAGCGGTACATCCACAAACACCAATTTTTGCAGATGGTTTTTTATGTTTATTAAATCCACCTAATTCACTAAAGAGTTTATGAACAGGTTTTTCTCGAACAGAACAGGTATTTATTAAAATAAGGTCAGCATTACGAAAGTCAGTTACCATTTGATAACCCTCTTTTTCTCTTAACTCTGCAATCATATGTTCAGAATCACGAGAGTTCATAGCACAACCTAATGTTTCAATAAATAACTTTTTACTCATAATTTTTTTCTTATTAGTTCATTATATGTACTTGGTACATATATTCATTATCTGAAAGACCAAACTTAACTTCACTCATATAAAAGCTTTTTCCTTTTGCTTCAAAATAATCTTGAAGTTCTAAAAGATCTTTATGAGAGTTATCTCTATCAAAATAAAAGATAACACTCTCATCTTTTTCAACACTAGATTCTATTTTAGCTAATTCAGCTTTTTTAGGTTTAACATTAATATCTGTTCTTGCAAATAATAAATTCATTATCTATCCTTAAATTTTATATAAAAAGTCTTGCATTATATTTAAAAACTACTAAAAACATCTTTAATGCAAATTTTAGTAGTTTTTGACTATAATAACAAACTTCATAAGAAATCCCCCACAATCACTATAAACTAAATATATTTTTTGTGAAACAACAATAATCAAGGAAGATACTAATGGAAAAAATTTTAGATATTGCGGAAGCTATTGCACACGAAAAAGGTCTTAACCCAGAGAAAGTTCTTGAAGCATTAAAAACTGCTTTTGTACAAACTGCTAAAAGAGTTATCAACCATAAATTTGCATTTGAAGCAAATGTTGATGAAGTAACAAAAACTATTAATATCGTACAAACAATTACTGTTGTTGATGATGAGGATGACAGATTATATGACGATTCTATCGCTCCAGCATATATGGCACTTACTGATGCAAAAGAGTATGATGACCAAGTAGAGATCGATGACCAACTTCAAATAGATCATAACCTTGAAGATTATGGACGCACAGGAGCATCTCAACTCCACCGTGAAATCGAATTTCATATCCAAAGACTTATAGAAAATGATGTATATGAAAAATATCAATCTAAGATAGGGACTCTTGTTTCAGGTCGTGTTATTAGAGTCGACTCTCAAAATGCTACCTATATAGAAGTAGATGAAGTTCGTGCTATCTTACCGATGAAAAGCCGTATCAAAGGTGAAGTTTTTAAAGTTGGTGATCATATTAAAGCTGTTGTTCGTCGTGCAAATATGGATAAAGAACATGGTATGCAGATAGAGCTTTCTAGAACAACTCCTAAATTTTTAGAAGCTTTATTAAGTTTACAGGTTCCAGAGATCGCGGATGGTTCCGTTATCATAGAAAAATCTGCCCGTATTCCAGGAGAGCGTGCAAAAATTGCACTTATCTCTACACATCCTCAAATAGATGCCGTTGGTGCGACAGTTGGAGTAAAAGGAGTTCGTATCAATGCTGTAAGTAAAGAGCTTATAGGTGAGAACATCGATTGTATCGAACATACATCTATCACAGAACTCTTTGTATCAAGAACAATGAGTCCAGCGATTATCTCTCATGTTGAGATAGTAAAAAATGCAGATGGTGAAAATGAAAAAGCTATCATAACTCTACCAGCTGACCAAAAATCAAAAGCTATTGGTAAAAGTGGTATCAATATTCGTTTAGCTTCTATGCTTATCGGTATGCATATAGAGCTTATAGAGACCGATTCAACAACAAATGAGAAAACAGGAGAAGTTGAAGAGGTAAAAGATGGTGTTGATGCACTAGAAGCACTCTTTAATTAAAACTATTTTTAAGTTTTTGTAGGATAGTATTCTTTCCTGCAAAAAACTGTTCGGGTAGCTCAGGGGTAGAGCACTTCGTTGACATCGAAGTGGTCGGAGGTTCAAATCCTCTCTCGAACACCATCAGTTACATTTTCAAATCAAAAAACATAAAAACACTCCTCTTTATCTAATAATTATAACTTTTTGGATACAATTCGCGAAATACTTTGAGGGGAAGGTGCTTTGCATAATGCAAACTTGTATCATCTCCTTTAGTATTAAAAGGATTATGATGCAAGAAAATGCACAAAACGAAACTCAAGAAAAAGAAGAACCATCAATGACTTTTGATGATTTAAACCTAAAAAGAGAAGTACTACAAGCTGTTAAATACGCTGGTTTTACAACTCCAAGCCCTATTCAGGCTCAAGCTATCCCATCTGTTTTAGCTGGTAAAGATATGGTTGCGCAAGCACATACTGGTACTGGTAAAACAGCTGCTTTTGGTCTTCCCGCTATCTCAAAAATGAAACTTAATGACGGCGTTCAGATGTTAGTTATCACACCAACACGTGAACTTGCTACACAAGTATCTGATGAACTATTTAAATATGGTAGAAACTTAGGTATCAGAACCGTTACTGTTTATGGTGGTAGCTCATACAAACGTCAACTAGACCTTATTGAGCGTGGCGCAAACATCGTTGTTGCAACACCAGGGCGTCTACTTGATATTCTTAAAAAAGATATGTTAAGTAACTTCTCTCCTGCGATGGTTGTTTTAGATGAAGCGGATGAGATGCTTGATATGGGATTTTTAGATGATATCAATGAGATATTTTCTTACCTTCCAACTTCTCGTCAAACACTACTTTTCTCAGCTACTATGCCTCAGCCTATCAAGACACTTGCAAGTAGAATCTTAGAAAATCCAGAATTTATCTCTATCACTAAAGGTGAGACTACAAACTCAGATATTGAACAACTTTACTATGTTATCGAAGAGTCTGAAAGAGATGATGCGATTATTCGTCTTATGGATTCTGAAGACACTAAAAAATCAGTAGTATTTTGTAGAACAAAATCTGAAGTTGATAGATTAAGCAATGTTCTTTCAAACGCAGGTTACTTAGCTAATGGTCTTCATGGAGATATGGAGCAGAGACAACGTGAAACTGTTATCAAAGGGTTTAAATCTAACTCAGTAAAAGTTCTTGTTGCTACTGATGTTGCAGCTCGTGGTATCCACGTAAACAACATCTCTCATGTTTTCAACTACCATATCCCTTTTGACCCCGAATCTTACGTTCACCGTATTGGTAGAACTGGTCGTGCTGGAACTAAAGGAAAAGCCATCACTCTTCTTACTCCTTTAGAGTTTAAAGAGCTACAACGTATCAAGCAAAAAGTAGGAACTTCTATGGGTCACGCTTTTGTTCCAAGCAAAAATGATTTAAGAGCTTCTACTATTGATACTCTTGTTAAAAAAGTTGAAGAGCATAAAATCTATGACGAAGCACATAGAGTTCTTGACCAACTTAAACAAGATATAGATGAAGAGCAAATCATGTACAAACTTGTATCTATGCTTCTTGACCAACAAGATATAAAAGGTCCAAATAGTATCGGTATACCTGCTGATAGATTAGATGCTATTTTAGAGCGTGCTGCAAAACGTGGAAATGGTGGAGGTCGTGGACGTAGTCGTGGAAACTACCGTGGAAACAGAAACCGTTCAGGTGGCGGTGGAGATAGAAATCGTTCAGGTGGAAGAGGTAATAGTGGTGGCGGTGGTTACCGTGGAAACCGTGAAGGTGGAGATAAAAACCGTTCTGGCGGAAGAAGTTCTGGTGGATATAGAGGCAACAGAGATTAATAGTTGAAATTATTTTCTCTATTTTTACTACTTACTATTGCAACTCTAGAAGCACAAGAAAAAAGTGCTCAAGAGCTTGTTGATAGTAAAGAGAAAGCTGATATGACATATCAACAGATGATGCAGATAATGAATCTCTCTGCTGGAAAAATTTATAATGGCATAATATTACAAAATAAAGTAATGGTAAAAGATGGTGTAAAAGCTATTATGTATCATCGTGCTCCAAATCATAAACCTTGGTTAATTATGAAAAATAACAATCAAGAGGCTTTTAAAAAGATGTTACTTCTTTATGATGAGGAGTTACATGAAGATGCTGAATCTATAAGTGATGCAGTAGATAAAAATGATTGGATAGAAGCGATAAACTCATTTTCTAAGATGACACATAGCTGTATAATATGTCATGATAGTTTTAAGGATAAAGTTGTAAAAAGGGAGTTTTAACAAGGAATTTGTTCCTTCTCTCCCTACAAAACCTTAGGCTTAGCATTTCTAAGATAAGTAAGAGTTGCTTTAATGATGTCATCATCATCCCGACTATCGGACTTCACCATCTCTTTAGACTCATTAAAATAGAGTATCGTAATATTTTGACCATAATTCATTACGGATTTTATCTTCTTGTCTAGTGCTAAAAGTTTTATAACCATTAACTCAAAGAACTGTTTAGTTGGGTTATCTAAATCACCAAACCTATCTATCACCTCTTCCTCTATCTCATAAACCTCTACTGGTGTTTCACATTGGGATAGACGTCTATAGACATCCAAACGCAATCTATCCTCTTTGATGACCTCATCGGAGATGAATGCAGAGATAGTTAGTTTTATATCTACTTTTGCTCTCTCGCTCTCTTGTGAGTTACTTAGCTCTTTTATCGCATCCTCTAGCATTCTAAGATAGAGTGAGTAACCGATGTTTTTTATATGCCCACTCTGAGCGTCACCTATTAAGTTACCACCACCACGAATCTCTAGGTCATGATACGCTAAAACACTTCCGCTTCCTAGAAATGAGTTTGACTCTAACGCAAGCAGTCGTTTTTTTGCTTCATCCGTGAGTACCTCTCTGTTTTTCACTATGAAGTACGCAAAACCTTCAACGTGACCACGACCAACGCGTCCACGTAACTGATGCAAATCCGCTATACCAAATCTATCTGCGCCATCAACTATAATGGTATTTACGTTTGGCATATGGATACCACTCTCGATGATAGAAGTTGCTACCATCAAGTCATACTCTCCAGCCTCAAACTTTAACAGCTCTTTTTCAGTCTCAACCGCTGAGATTTTTGAGTGAAGCATCACTATACGTAAATCTGGCAGAAGAGCTTTTAACTCTCCTACTTTTATAGGCATATGGTCGATGGAGTTATGCACGTAAAACACCTGTCCACCACGACGAAGCTCACGAAGAACGACCTCTTTTACAAGCTTCTCTTCATACTCTTTTACGAAAGTTCTCACGCCTTGACGCTCTCCTGGAGGAGTAAGCAACTGACTCATAGTTTTTATGGAACTCATCGCTTGGTTGAGTGAACGAGGGATTGGCGTTGCGCTCATTGAGAGAAGATGCACGTTATGATATAACTCTTTTATCTTCTCTTTTTGTTTCACTCCAAACTTATGCTCTTCATCTATGATAACCACGCCTAGTTTTTTAAACTCTAGCCCAAAGAGAGAGTGCGTTCCTACAACCGTGTCTATCTCACCACTAGAGAGACCTTTTATGATGTTCTTCTTATCTTTTGCACTTACAAATCTATCAAGCTTTGCGTATCGTATGCCCATTTCGCTAAAACGCTCATCTAAAGAGCGCCAATGTTGCGCTGAAAGAAGCGTTGTTGGAACTATCATCGCCGACTGAAAACCTGACTTATACGCAGCGTAGATAGTGTTCATGGCGACTTCCGTTTTACCAAAACCAACGTCACCACTGAGAAGTCTATCCATAATGTTTCCAGCACTCATCTGTCCTAATATTTCGTTAATAGATTGCGTTTGATCCTCTGTGTATTCAAATCCTGATGATGATTGGAACTCTTTTAACTCTTTTTTATTGAGATTAATTTTTGGCGCTTTTATTAACGCTCTTGCTGCGGCTGTATTTACAATTTGTCCCGCAATCTCTAAAAGGCGTTTTCTAACTTTAGCTTTGAGCTTTCCAAAACTCCCTTTTCCAAGTCTGTCCATAACGGGAGTTGAACCACCACTAGCGATGTAACGGTCGATGTAGTCAAGGTTCTCAACGGGGAGTAAAATTTTATCATCGCCCACATATTTGATAACTATAAAATCTTTAATACCGCCGAGGATTTCAGTCTGCTCTATCCCCTCAAATACTCCAACGCCATAATCTTCATGAACGACGTAATCCCCACTCTTAAGGTCATCTAAGAGTATCGCGCTTTTTCTACGACGACGAACTTTATCAGGTCTATTTAAAGAGATAACGAGTTCATCAGGTGATAAGACGTTTAAGATATAGGGAGCAAAAACTTCTGTTATATTTTGAGGGTCATAGAGACCAACCTGCTTTAATACTGCTCTATTTGCACCGATTACTGTGATCTTTTTATCTTTATGCACTTTAAGGAGTGAAGCTACATCGGCTACAACTATCTCTTTATAGTTATCTGAATCTGGAAGTAGTTCAAGATTAAACTCTTCTCGTGAGAGTTGTGGATTGTTTATCCCATAAGCGTCTACTAACACACTCTCTAAGTTTCGAGATAACTTCACGTCTTTGTTCTCTAAAAAGTTACAAGCACTCTCTTCTAAATACCAAAATCCGAGTGAAGAGACATCTTTTATAAGAGAATCAAACTCTGAGTTTTGTACTTTTTCATTGAGTCTGTTGAACTCTGTTTCATCTAAAGAGTAAAACGCAGGCGTAACTTCAACTCTATCAAGTTCATCTTTTAGAGTACGTTGAGACTCTAGTTCAAAATATTTTATCTGTTCTATCTCATTGTCAAACAGTGATATTCGAACTGGATTTTCACTTGCTGGTGCATAGATATCTATGATATCACCACGAAAAGAGATTTCACCCTCCACTTGAACCATATCTACAAAGTTATATCCCCAAAAAAGCATCTTCTCTTTAAACTCTTTAAGCTCTATATTTTGCCCAAACTCTATATATGTTGACTCTAAAAGTTTCTCTTTTGGAAGATGAAAAAGAAGGGTTTTAAGTGGTGAGATTATAAGAGGTTTCTTCTTAGCGCCATAGTAAGTTTTAAGAGCTGAAAAAAGCTGATGTAACTCCTCTTTATATACACGCAGATCATCGCCAAAAGTAGGACGAAAATCTGGAAATAGTAAAACATCTTTTTGAAAGAATTTTGCAACACTTTGAAGTTCCAAAGCCTCTTTATAATCTTCACATATTAGAAGCTCTAGTTTCTGTTTTTTATCGGTTTTATAGTATTCAAATAGTGAATGTTGTGACATCTAATTACCTTCTGCTTTTTCTTCTTCATATGTTAATGGTATAGTTTTTGTAGGATTTGGAACCTTGATATTCTTAGTCGCTTCAATCAAACTACTCCAAACTACTTTCTTCTCTTTTTCAAAAATTTCATTATAGTTTTCAATATCCCATTTTACAAACCAATAGGGATTTAGAGTTCTATAAAAATATTTTATCTCATAATGAAGATGGGGACCACTACTTCTTCCTGTATTTCCACTATACGCTATCAACTCACCTTTTTTTACAAACTGTTTCGTTTTTTTAACTACTACTTTATTGAGGTGTCCATAATAGGATTTAAATCCATAATTATGTTGTATAATAATCAAATTACCATAACCACTTTTCTTATGCATACCTGTCCACTCTATCACACCATCTGCTGTTGCATATACAGGAGTATTCACCTTTGCTTTCATATCTATACCATTATGAAACTCTTTTCTTTTTAACACAGGATGGATTCTATTACCATATTTACTTGTAATTCCATTATAAACTACAGGGGAACCATTTGGAATAAACTGTAAAATTGTAGCTTTATGTTCTGTATCAAGCTGTGTTAAGTTTACTCTATCTTCTATCGTACTATCTTTATTGGGAGCTATACCTATAAGTGTTTCAATGGCATTGAGAGAACTTGAAAGTTCATACATCTCCATTCTTTTTTGATTAAACTCCTCTGTTTTTAGCTCTAAGGCATCCTTTGTAGTTTCAAAAACAGAGTTAAGTTGCCTATTTTTTTTCACCAACTCACGATAAGCCTCTTCAACTTTCTCTTTCTTTTGAGCTATCTGCTCAACACTATGATTGAGATAGAGGATAGTAGTTACACCGATAAATATAGTTGTTAAGATAGAGAGAGTTAGATAAAGAAGAAATTTTTTAACAAACCGGTGGAGATTAAAGTGAGTTACACCATTATGATCATCTATCGTAACAGTAAAGTGATCATGCATTATAGACCTTTAAAAACTGTTCTACAACACTAAAAGAACCAAACACTAAATATTTTTCATCTTTATCTATTTTTAAAAATTTTCTATGTTGTAGATTTAGATTATCTATCTCTTTGACTAAAAGTTCTCTATCTTCTATCCTATTTTCATCTATATCTATAATCTCAATATGTTTTATAATCGCTTGTAAGACAGTAAGTATCTCTTTATAATTTTTATCTTTATAACTGTTATAAACTAAGATATATTTTTGTGGGTAAAGAGAGTTAAAAATTGCTTGAGCAGCTAAAATATTATGTCCAACATCAACAATAATATTATCATTTATAGATGTTAATCTTCCAAATAGTTTTGAGTTATAAAAATCTTTTGCATCATACTCTATCTCTAAAAGGTTGAGTGCAGAGATAGAGAGTTTTAGATTTTGTATAAGATAGGGAGCTAAAGATAGAGTTTTAGATATAGCTTCTACCTTTTTATAATCCTGCTCTTTGAGTAACTCCTCAACCTTGTATATAGTTAACTCTTTTTCCTTAGCAAGTTTTGTCGCAATAGCATACACTTCTGAGTGTGATTGCTCTGCTAAAATAGCTCTATTTTCAATTGCATTTAACTTTGTAGTAGCTATCTCCTTGATAGTTGTTCCTAAAAAAGCCTCATGATCTTTATCTATGGGAGTTACTAATGTTAAAACCTTAGGAAAAACAGCTGTTGCATCATACTCACCACCAAGACCAGCTTCAAGTACAACATAATCTAAATTTTGAAATATAAAGATCGCTAAGAGTGTTGTATATTCAAAATAGCTCAAAGAGTTACTCTCCTCCTCAGTGAGTAGCATTAAAAGATTTTTATGTGCAAGGTTTAAACTTGTAGTGCTAACATCTGCACCATTTATCCATACTCTTTCATTAAACTTCATAATATGAGGAGAGGTATAATGCCCTACTCTATACCCTTTAGCATACAAAGCAGATGCTAAAAATCTCCCTGTTGTTCCCTTTCCATTTGTACCTATGAGATGGATTGTTTTCAGATTTTTTAACTTAGTTTTTATCTTCTCATAAACTTTTGGCATTCTTGAGTAGTCTATCTCATCATAATAGAGTGGTTTTGCATCTAAAAACTTTTCTAACATCACTTATATGCCACCTGATTTCTTCCACCCTCTTTTGCTTTATAAAGATTTGTATCGGCTAGTTTTAATGTCGCATCAAAACTTTTGACTCTTTTTCGCTCACTAATACCACAACTCACAGTAATGTTAATCCGATCACCTTTATATAAAAACCTAGCTTTTTCGACCTTAGAGCGTATCTTCTCTGCAAAAGTCAAAGCACCTTTAAGGTCAGTTTCACTCAAAAGAGCAAGAAACTCCTCCCCTCCAAAACGCCCTACAATATCAACTGTTCTTATCTCTTTTTTGAGGATTGTGGCAAAAGCGGTCAATATAATATCACCTGCATCATGTCCAAAATTATCATTTACTAACTTGAAATTATCAAGATCAAACATCACAAGAGAGTAGTTATGATTATATCTTGAAAATTCTGACTCTTTTAAAATAAAAAACTCCTCTAAAGCACGTCTATTATGAACTTTTGTTAAAAAATCCTCTTTAGAGTTTTGATTAGCTACGGCTAATTCATCTTCAAGTTTTTTTATTTTTGAGTTCATAAAAGCTACATCTTCAGAATAATCTTTCAAATCAGCATTTAAAATATTACTATTTTTTTCAAGAGCTAAAGCGATTGTATAAAGTTTTTTATGGGCTATCTTAAAATCACTCGTAGATTCATAGTTAAAGCTCTTTAACTCTTTTTTTATACTCTGTATTTCACTATTAGATGATTCTACTCTCTCCATCATATTTACTAACTTTAAAGTAAGTTGATTTAAGACACCATCAAGAGATTCAACCATCTCCCCTACACGCTGTTTATCAAGAGCTATTCTTAATGTTATAACAGACTTTATCTCTTTTTCGATGCTTAAGTTTTTAACAATCATAGGATCTAATCTCATCTTTTCACTTAAACTATCTATCTCCTCATTTGCACTAGAAGCGATAGATGGGATAAAAGAGCTTATGAGAAGGGAACTGATTTTTTCAAGTTCATCACTTGAAGAGATTTTATCAGTTTGAGAGCTATTTATCTCTAAATTATTTACAATTTTAGCTAAATCATCTCCATCTATATTGCCAATAGGCTTTAATTTTTGTAAAAAGGTATCATCATAATTGGCTACAAAATTTATCCACAACTGTTTATATTGATCAAGCTGAGAACTGTTTGCACTTAAATTTAAGATATCAAGTGTCTTTAGTGCTAAATCTCTTACCTCTTTGTTATGCAAAAGTTTCACAGATTGAAGTATCTTCTTTGTCAGTGCAATCTGTGATTCAAGTGTTTGGGAACACAAACTTTGATTTGTTCTATTGAGTTTAGAGGTTATAAAACGGATAAAGTCCGAAGTGGTTCGTACTCTATATTCAAAAAGATCTTTTTGAAACTCTTTATGTAGCATTTTAGAAAATTTATCTACCTGATTACAATCACCTATTATCATCCCAGCACGTGAAGCCTCTTTACAAAAAGCTTCATTGTAAAGATCAGGAGTTAAAAGATTACCCTCCAACTCCAATCTCTTAATAGCTCTTTTTATAATACCTTGAACCGTCATAATTAAATATCCTTTCTTGTTACAGCACCCTCAGCTGAAACCTGTGCAATAAAAGATTTAATAGCTTTTATAGAACCCAAATTAATAGCTTCAAATCTCTCTTTATCTGTCATAACAGCATTTGCCACAATTGCAAAATCGTAACTCCCTTGGGGCATATAGGTTTTCTTTTTTTGATT
>JAYEGK010000088.1:0-3799 GCA_034716265.1 Campylobacterota bacterium | reverse complement strand
TTTTCATTCAAGAGTTCAAAAAAAGTGAAGAGTATGGCAATCCACGACCTCAACTTCTAGCTGAACTTATTAGTGCTGTTGAGTTAAATGATTGGAAAACTATTAGAGGTGCTTATATAGTTGGAGCTATCTGGAACTTTGTTATTTTGGAAAAACTTGGTGTTGAGAGATATCAATACTTTGTAAGTATAAACTTTGATAGTACAAAAATTGATGATTTAAAAGATATTTATAAAAATCTTCTCTTTGTTAAAGAGGAAATTATTGAGATGATAAAAAATGATAAATAAAATAATAGTCGCAACAAGTGGAGCTAGTGGTGTAAATCTTGGTTTAAAAACTCTTGAACTCCTCCCAAAAGATATAGAGAAGCATCTTATAATGTCGCAAAACTCTCAAACAGTTTTAGAAAAAGAGATGAACAATGTTATAGTTCATAACAATGATGATATATCAGCAAGTATAGCGTCTGGTTCTTTTGGTGTTGATGCTATGATCATTGCACCCTGCTCTATGAATACTCTTGCTAAAATCGCTTGTGGTATATCGGACAACCTAGTAACAAGATCTGCTAGTGTTATGATTAAAGAGCAAAAAAAACTTATTTTAGCTCCTCGTGAGATCCCTTTTTCTGCTATTGCATTGGAAAATATGCATAAACTTGCTTCTCTTGGTATAATCATAGCACCTCCTGTGATAGCTTACTACTCTGAACAACAGACATTAGAGGAGATGGAAAACTTTATTATCGGTAAATGGTTTGATCTCCTTGGTATACAAAACAGTTTATATAAAAGGTGGCAATAGATGAACAATCTTAAAACAGCACTCTATCCAGGAACTTTTGATCCTATTACAAATGGTCATTTTGATATTATAGAGAGAGCATTAAAACTTTTTGATAAACTTATCATCGCTGTTGCTATCTCTAAAGAGAAAAATACTCTCTTTAGTTTAGAACAACGTATAGCGATGATAGAAAAATCAACAGCAGATCTCAAAAATATAACTATCGTAGGTTTTAGTAACCTAACCGTTGATTTGGCTAAAGAGTACAATGCAAATATATTGATACGTGGTCTACGAAGTGTCAGTGATTTTGAGTATGAGTTGCAGTTAGGCTATCTAAATAACTCTCTTGATAAAAAAATAGAAACCGTTTATCTAATGTCAAAACTAGAGCATACATTTATAAGCTCATCGATAGTCAGGAATCTTTTAAAGTTCAATGGAAAAACAGAGCATCTTATACCAAAAGAGGTACAAAAAATCATAGGGGGTATATCCTAATGTATATCGCAATAGAAGGGATAGACACAGCAGGCAAAAGCACTCAAATATCTGCTTTAGCTCAAAAATTTCCAGATGCCATCATAACAAAAGAGCCAGGTGCTACCGATATAGGAAAAGAGATACGCGAGATGGTTTTATCTGCAAGAGCTAAAAGTAAAAAAGCAGAATTTTTACTTTTTTTAGCAGATAGAGCGGAACATATGACAGAGGTTATCAAACCAAATATCGATACAAAGATGATTATATCTGATAGAAGTGCCGTAAGTGGTATAGCCTATGCGATAGTTCAAGGGGATATAGAGAAAAAAGATTTAATCGCTTTAAACCATTTTGCAACAGAGCATATCTATCCTCAAAAAGTGTTTCTTTTAAAACTCACAAAAAAAGAGTTACAGTTTCGACTTTCTCAAAAAGAGCTAGATGGAATAGAACTTCGCGGAACAGAGTATCTTTTAAAGATTCAAGATGCTCTTGTTACAGCTTGTAAACTTTTAGATATCGAACTTATTGAAGTGGATGCTTGTTTAACTCGTGAGGAGATTACAAATGAGATTAATAAAAACTTTGTATAATACAAAAAAATATAAAGGTATTATATGTCAACATACATTTTTGGACACACAAGTCCAGATAGTGATTCGATTATAGGTGCTATCGCCCTCTCATATCTTAAAAACCAGCTTGGTGAAGATTGTATCGCTACTCGTCAAGGTGCTATCTCTGCTGAAACAGAGTTTATACTTAACAAATTTAATGGAAAAACTCCAGAACTTAAGAGTTCTGTGGCAGGTCAAAATGTTTATCTTGTCGATTTTTCAGATAAAGCACAAGCTCCAAAAGATATCGAAGAAGCAACAATTCTTGGTATTGTAGATCATCATAAACTTGGTGACTTAACAACTGATACTCCATTAGAGTGCTGGATTCGCCCTATTGGATGTTCAAATACAGTTATTTATGAGATGTTCAAATCTTTTAATGTAGAGATACCAAAAGATTTAGCAGGTATGATGATGTGTGCAATTTTAAGTGATACAGTTATCTTCAAATCACCAACATGCACAAAAGTGGATACTAAAGCGGTTAAAGAGTTAGCTGAGATAGCAGATGTAGAAAACTATAAAGCATTAGCTATGGAGATGTTTATAGTAAAATCTGCTGTAGATGGAGCCTCTGCACGTAATCTAAACACAAGAGATTATAAAGCATTTGAGATGAATGGTGCTAAAGTTGGTGTAAATCAACTAGAGATGGTAGATATCTCTGCTCTTGATGAGAGAAAAACAGAGATTCTTTCAGATATGAGAAAGATGAAAGATGAAGAGGGACTTCACACTATACTTGTTCTTTTAACAGATATAATGAAAGAGGGTTCTCAACTTTTATGTATCAGTGATGATCCATCTAAGATAGAGTCAGCATTTAATACAGAGCTACAAAACAATCAAGTATGGCTTGATGGTGTATTAAGTAGAAAAAAACAGGTTATACCTTTCGTACAACCACAATTTAAATAAAAAACAAGGAGTTATAAATGGGTAAATTTGACGCACTATTTGAAGATGAAGAGGATATCTTTGCAGGAACACCACAATCAAGATATTGGGATATCTCAGAACAATTAAGCCAAGATTTAGTAAAAGATGAGTTTGATACTATTGTTAAAAGGTTAGCAGTTATGGAAGCGATGCTTTCTGAAACTCACGAATATGAAAACTTAGATAGAACTATCAACTCCTATGCACTTGCCAATATGGAAAAAACAGAGGAGTTAAAGAAAAGTATCTATATGGAATTAGCAGGTCAGTTGATTTATAGAGTTGCTGAGTAAATCTTATTAAAAAAAGCCCCACTTAACTCGAAAGAGAGAAGTGAGGCTTTAATCTATCTATCATCATACCTTGCTACACAACTATTGTACCTAATCACCCTCTCTAAATTAAATCACTAGGAATTGAATATCAAAGAAATAAATTTAATTATCAAACAAGATTATATAGAAAAATATCAAAATGGTTATCCTCTTATCGATAGAGAATCTATTGTTGATTGGCATAAAGTAGAGGAAGAGGGAACTATTTTAAACCTCCTCAACTCTAAAAAAAAGTTTATAGCTAAGGGCTACTATGGTATTCAAAACAAGGGATATGGTTGGGTTCTGAGTAATAAAAAAGAGCAAAAAATAGATACCAGTTTTTTTATTCATAAAATAAAATCTGCGATAGAGTATAGAGTAGATTTTTTTGCAGATAAAGAAACAACAGCATTTAGAGTTTTCAATGGAGAGGGTGATGGAGTTGGTGGTTTCACTATTGACTATTTCGATGGCTTTTATATGATAACTTGGTATAGTATAGGTATCTATCAACTTAAAGATAAGATTTTAGAAGCAGTTAAAAAATCTGTTGATTACAAAGGTATCTATCAAAAAAAACGTTTTGATGGAAAGGGAAACTATCTTGATGATGCAGATGATTTCATCACAGGAGAGAGAGCTGGTTCACCT
>JAYEGK010000087.1:0-3835 GCA_034716265.1 Campylobacterota bacterium | reverse complement strand
CCGATAGTTTTACAGCATCACCATATTTTGCAGGGTCTTTATCGTAAACACCATCCACTTTTGTAGCCTTGATAATTACTTCAGCACCAATCTCAACTGCTCGTAATGTTGCAGCTGTATCTGTTGTAAAAAAAGGGTTACCTGTTCCTGCTGCAAATATAACAACACGACCTTTTTCTAAATGACGAATAGCTTTACGGTTTATATATGGTTCAGCAATCTGTTCCATCTTTATAGCTGTTTGCATACGAACTTCAAGTCCAGCATGTTCACAAGCTTCTTGCATAGCAACACCATTAATAACAGTAGCAAGCATACCCATATAATCACCACTCGTACGTTTGATAATACCATCTTGTGCAGCAGTCACACCACGAATAATATTTCCACCACCAATAACTATACCAACTTCAATCCCAGCATCTATTAAAGATTTAATCTCTTGAGATATATAGTTTAAAATCTGAGTGTCAATTCCATGACCTGCCTCACCAGCAAGAGCTTCACCTGAAAACTTAACCAATACACGTTTGTTAGCCATAGATATACCTTTATTATAAAATCGGTGGATTATACTCTAAAATCTCTTTGATATCGCTTTTATATTTTTCTCTCTACTATCATCTCTTTTAACTCCTGTATCTCAACTCTTAACCTCTTAACCTCTAAAAGATGTTCCTCCTCTATAGTTTTATTTGTCACAGAAGAGCTCTCTTCACTTGTTAGTTCATTCATAGCATCTACAACAACAGCAACTATAAGATTTATCATGATAAATGTTGCTATTAAAATATATAGAACAAAAAATATCCATGCATTTGGATGTACTTCCATCATCGGACGGACTATTCCCATCGACCAAGATTCTAGTGTCATTATCTGAAAAAGTGTATAGAGAGAGTCACCCAATGTTCCAAACCATACAGGAAATGTTTCAGAGTATAAGTTTGTTGCCATAATCGCAAAGATATAAAATATAAGAAGCAGTAATCCCCCTATCGCACTCATCCCAGGAATAACTTTAACCAAAGCTAGCACTATTTTTTTCATCTGAGGAACAACAGTTATAAGTCTTAACAAACGTAAAACTCGCATTATCCTAAATATCTCAAATCCTGCACTTGCTGGAACTAAAGAGATTAACACTATAAAAAGATCAAAAAGACTCCAAGCATCTTTAAAAAATGCTTTTCGATATATATATATTCTAAGTATTATCTCTATTGTAAATATAACAATAACAACAACATTAAACCACTCTGCATAGTTACCATATAAAAGTAAAAACTCTTTAGAGGTTTCAAATCCCATAACGATACCATTAAGAACAATAACACCGATAATAAAATTATGAAATAGTGAAGATTCTATTATAGTTTTTATTTTAACAAACACTTTTTATCCTCTTACTATTTTCACTTTATTCTCTTGATATATAGCAGATTTTCCCTCTAAAGAGTGTTTAGATGTCGTTAAATTATTAACCCCTTTTGTTCCACTATAGATAAGAACACAATCCTTCCGAACTCTATCATCATTTTTAACACTTAAATCCACTCTTCCACTAACAGATATTATAGTAACTACTTCACCATCTTTATATCCTAAAGAGCTATTAAGATAGACACTATTTTCTCTATTAAATTGAGAGTTTAAACCTTTTTTGGTTTTTGGAGTGATAAGAAACATTTTATTTTGCATATCAAAATCGTTATCATACTCCTCTAAAAACAGATACTCTCCATCATCCGTATCAAACCCATTTTTATAGGGTATTTGTGCTCTATCTATAAGTAAACTCCCATCCTCCTGTTTTGATGCAAAATCTTTAAAATACTCTATATAAAACTCTTCACTTTCTAATTTTATTTCAAACTCTCTACAAAGGTAAGATGCCAACTCATATTCAGAGATTCCTTTATCCAGCTCCAACTGTTTATTCATCATTATCATTAGGTTGTGAGAGTAGGATGTTCTAATATCATTTTTATATAAAAAGCTTTTAGCTGGAATGATTAAATCTGCTTGTTTACTTGTTTCATTTTCATAAAGTCCAAAATAGATAAGATTTTGCACTTTTTCTATTGAACTTTTTACCCTTTGTGTATTTGGCATCTGCGAAAGAGGGTTTGCTCCCTGAATAAAAACTGTTTTATAGATTGAAAAAAGAGTATCTACTTTAGAAACTCTCTTTTTTGTCTGCTCAAAAGGGGATTTTATACCCTCTTTAGAGTTTCCAAGATAGGAGATTCCACACCCCTCTTTATCAAATAATCCTAACAACACTCCAAAACTATCGATAGCTCTCATAACATCTGCACCATCAGAGTATTTTTGAACACCTACACCACATACAATAGCAACTTTTCTATTTTTTACAAGTTCTAAAAGTTTTCCTATCTGACCAAGTGTTACATCTATCTCTTGAAGTTGTGCTTTTATACGTACTGTTTGTGTTAACTCATAAAACTCTTCATATTCAGTTGCATTGTTCTCTAAAAACTCTTCATCACACAATCCATTGAGATAGGCAAAACGACTTAGTAACATAGCTAAAACATAATCTCCATGAGGCTTTAGTTGAATATGCAGATCAGCTATCTGTGTCATCTCTATCTCAAGAGGATCAATAACAACAACTGTTTTATCTTTCAATAAAGGGAGTAGATGAGTAGAGGTAGTATGAGGATTACGTCCCCAAAGTATCACTACTTCCGACTTCGCTATCTCACTCAGTGGCATATTTTTGTTTGATCCACGTCCCTCCACTATTCCTGCTTCTCCTGCTCCATCACATAAACTTCCATCTGTTAAAGTTGCTCCATAAGAGGCAAAAAAATGATCTGTTACCTCCTGCATCAAACCAAAGTTTCCAGCTCCTCGATAATGAAGCAGTTGACTTGGTGAACTAGTCTCTAACATCTCTTTTAATATCTCTAAAGCTTTTTCAAGAGATATCTCTTCTCCCTTATAGGATGGGGTTTTTATCACCTCAAAACTTTCATAATGATTTAGATGTGGACATAAAAATCCCTGTGTATATCGATCTTTTTGTGCTTTTAGCTGAGTATTCTCAACAACTATTTCACAAGCATCATAACAATCCAAAGGACATGCTGTATTATTCATCTCGTAACTCCACTTGAACAAGTTTAGAAAAAAGTTTTGGTGAATCTATAATAATTTGTGCCATATACTTAGAGATATTTTTACTATCTGCTATATAAAGAACTCTATCTATCTTATATTCTGTTTTTTCATCATTGATATAGATAACTCTATTTTTTGCCTCTAAGAGATCTCTATCATCTAAAAATATCGTTAATTTTCCTTTAGAGATGTCAGCTAGTTGTGCTAATGGTGTTGTAACATTTACAACTTGACCAACTTTTACAGAGATAGAATAGAGTACAAAACCCTCTGCCACTAGATTTTTATCCTCTACTGTTCTTTGAACCTGTTCTCTTCTATATTTAAGATCTGTTATCTGTATCTTTAAGTTATTTATCTCTTTTTTTGTATTTAAGTAGTTATTTTCACTATTTATTAAGTTATGAAACTCTGCATCTTTTTCAACAACAGACTTTATAGAAAGATTTGAGATTCGTTGATAATTTACTCTTTTCTTATCTAATGATAATTTCAAATTTTTTAAAATTTTTTCACTATTAACAACAGTTTCTCTTAGATACTCTATCTTATCTTTTAAAGATTTCAACTCCTTTAAATTTAGTTCTATATCCATTTTGATATATGGTTCCTTTGTTAATACCTTTCCTATACTATTTTCATCGATAGACAACACTGTCCCTAAAATATTTGATGAAATAGTTCT
>JAYEGK010000086.1:0-3890 GCA_034716265.1 Campylobacterota bacterium | reverse complement strand
TTAGCTGTTCATACAAAGTTTGATATGGGTCAATTTATAGATACGATAAGACCTGAATCAACGATTATTGGTTTTTCATTTTTAAATGCAGATGAAGATCATAGTAGAAACCATCCTCATAAAATTAAACCACTTTATGAGGGTAGTTTTTTGAAGATGAGAGAGTTAGGTGAAAGTGATATATCTTTAGGATTAGGTATAAAAGCAAACTATACACTTCACTATTTAAGTTTACCTTTGGGAGCTGAACTTAAATATGCTCTCCCTCCTGAAACAGTTATTCCTATAAGTTTTCATACATCACTATATTATGCTCCTGAAGTTTTATCTATGATAGATGCTCGTGAATATTTGGAGTTAGGTGTTAGTATGGATATAGAGTTGATTAAAGGTGGTTCATTAACAGTTGGATATAGACGAATAGAAACAAATTATGAGTTTAATAACTATAATGTAAACTCTATCTATAATGATTCCGGATATCTAGGTTATAAGTTGGCTTTTTAGAGAGATATATTCCGTGTTTAACACGGAAGAGTTACACTGCATCTTTTATATAGATATAGATAGGTGATGAGCCAATATTTAAAAGCTCATCTTTGATAATCTTTCCATCCATACTATAGACAGTAAAAAAATCTTCATTTTTAAGAGTAGTGGGTTTAAGTGTCCAGTGAATCTGTAACAGCTTATTATCGACTAAACATTGTAAAATATAATAATCTCTTTTTATATCTAATCTCAAAAATTGAGCATTTTTAAGATTAGATATCATAAACTTAAATGTTGTGAATGCAGACCTCTTTTTAAAATTTTCAATATTATCAATAAGTCCATATCCTCGTGCAATAAGTTGATGCCAAGAGAGAGAGTCAACCTGTTGTGATGCAAAAGTCAAAAGATAGTAACGTAGCATATAATCGGCATATAATATCTCGCTGACACATTCAACCTCACTTGTTGGAGCATAGGGTGCAGTATCTGATATAGGCCAATTTACCTCTGTAATATGTAGGTTATGTGATGTTTTTGGACTCATCCAAACCATGGTGCTAAGAAGAGCTATCTTATCTGAAAGTGCAAACCCTAGCTGAGTGTTTTCAGGAGCACCACGTCTATCTACATACAGAAGTGCTGATGTTCCATCATATCTATATTTATCAAAGTTAAAGAGAGTATGTGCTGTAAAATGATATTCAAAATCTATAATACCACTTCCAATAAGTTTAATATTATTAAACTCTTTTTGTTTGAGATTTTGGGCTATTTTGTAAAAACTGTTGTATTCTCTAACACTAAAAAATCCCCATTTTGCACGGTTAATAGTTGAACCAATCTCATAAATATCGATGAGCTTATCTAACGAGGAAAACACTGTTTTTAAATTTTTTTCTAAGAGTTTTAAATCTTCAATATTTTCTCTATCTTGCATTATTTTGAGGATGATTTTTTTATCATTACATTGTAAAATAAACTCTTTTAACTCCTCTAAAGAGTCCATCTCCCAAAGTTTGAAACGTAAGAGTATTCTGTCTACATCAAGTTCCTCTATTAACGCTAATGTTTTTGTTGGTTCACGTTGATAATCAACTCCAATACTAAAAAAATCACTAGATTTAATCTCTTTACGTTTGATAAATGGCATACTTACAAGGGAGATAGGGATCATAAAAAGAGCTGTAGTATAGGTTTGAACAAAGGAAAACAACTCTTTTTTTCTCATTTTTATTTTAAAGGTTTTATCTTTTAACTGATGTGGTTGGTCGGAATATTTATCCCATTTAAAAGGTGCTTTCATAGTTAGAATAGTACCTTAAATTTATTAATGATATAATCAAACAATAGTTAATCAAAAGGTTTATTATAATGAAAATTTGTATAGTAAAACTCTCTGCTATGGGTGATGTTATTCATGCTATGGTTGCTCTTGAGTTTATAAAAAAGAGGTTTCCTGACTCTGAGATAGATTGGATTATAGAGAGTGGATTTAAGGGGGTTATTGAAAATAATCCTTATATTGACAATATTTTGACACTTAATCTGAAAAAAATTAAAACACAAAAGAGTGAAATTTTCAATCAGATACGTCTAGTAAAGAGATATGCAAAAAATAACTATGACATTATAATAGATGCTCAAGGCTTGATAAAATCAGCGATAGTTAGTAAGATGCTTAAAGGAAAAAATACAACACTCTATGGTTTTAGTAAAAACTCTATTAGAGAGGGTGTTGCAAGTTGGTTTTATGATGAAGTTATTGCAATAGCTTATGATGAAAATACGATAGATAGAAATGTGACTGTTCTTTGTAAACCGCTTGGTATAGATGTAACATCTCAAAATATTTTAGAGAAGAGAATCTTTTTATATTTTCAAGATGAAGATAAAATAGCACTTAAAAAAGAGTACAACTTAATAGTTATCGGTTCAACTTGGGAGAGTAGAAACTACCCTAAAGAGAAATTTATCGCAGTTATAGAGAGGTTGAAAATTCCCACCTATATAGTTTGGGGTTCTGATGAGGAGTATGAAAAAGCTTTGTGGATGGAGAAGCAATCTTCATTCTTAGAGATCTTACCAAAGGGTAATCTTAATACTCTCAAAAGTGTAATAGCTAATGCCAAACTTCTCATAGGAAACGATACAGGTCCTACACATATGGCATGGGGACTAAATATTCCCTCTATTACTATTTTTGGTCCAACACCAATAAACCGTGTATATATAACAGCTATAAATAAAGTTATAAAATCAAGTAGTGAAGTAAATCATTACAGATTAAATAAAAATGATTTTTCTATTAATGAGATAGAGGTAGAGGATATTGTGAAAATTGCAAAAGAGTTGTTAGCATAATGAAGTTTATACTATTTTGTAATCTTCCATACTCATTTGCTATTTTAAAACCTTTAGAGATAGAGATAATCGGGAGAGGGTTTGAATATATTTGGTATCTTCCAGATAGTATCAAAGATATTTTTCCATATAAGGAGAGTTCCTATACATCTTCTATAAAGGAGTTGAAAAATTATGAAACTGATGCAATATATGTAGCTGGAAATGATGTTCCACACTATTTAAGAGGGATAAAAGTACAGATATTTCATGGGTTAGCAGGGGAGAAGAGGGGACATTTTAGAATACGTGACTATTTTGATCTCTATCTTACACAAGGTCCCTATTTTACAAAAAGGTTTCAAGAGTTAGCAGATAGATATAAAAATTTTGAAGTTATGCAAACGGGTTGGTGTAAGCTAGATAATCTGTATGATATTCAAAAAAATAGTTTAGAGATGAAAAAAGAGTTATTAAAAAAATATGGTGCTAAAAAAATTATTTTATACTCTCCTACATTTTCACCCTCCTTAAGATCAGGAGTTGAACTATTTGATACTATAAAAGAGTTGAGTGAAGATAAAAATATATTAGTTATTGTAAAGTTTCATGATAAAATGGATAGAGAGATTCAAGATAGTTATAAAAAGATAGATTCTAAAAATTTAATTTTATCAGATAACAAAGATATAACACCACTTTTGCAGATAGCTGATTTGATGATTAGTGATACATCTTCTGTTGTTTATGAGTTTATTCTTTTAAATAAACCTGTTGTAACACTAAATAGTATATCTGAAAATATTAATTGGTCTAATTTTACTAATCCTAAAGAGTTAAAAAAAGAGGTTCTTACTATATTAGATGGAGATGATAACTTTAGAGAGAAACGTAAAAAGGTTATAGAACTCTACCACCCTTATAATGATGGAAAATCAGCTATGAGAATGGTGGATGCAGTTGTTAAATATAAAAAAAAGTTTGGAGTACCTAAGAGTAGAAAACTTTCTTTATTGAGAAAGTTTAAAATATTTCAGAAATATGGAATTTAATAG
>JAYEGK010000085.1:0-17884 GCA_034716265.1 Campylobacterota bacterium | reverse complement strand
TTGACATATATAAGCCTAAACCTGTGCCATTTTTCTTATCTTTTGTAGAAAAATAAGGATCGAATACTTTATTTAATATATCTTCTGAAACCCCTCTCCCATTGTCACAGATTGATATTTTATTCGCTATTGTCGTTATTTTTATTTGTGGATGCAGTATCTTTTGCTCTTTAAAATTATCTTGTGAATTCTGAAATATATTAAGTAATACCTGCATCATCTCAGTATCATATAATTCTTGTTTTTCTTGTGAATTATACTCATATATAATCTCCACTCCATCTGATTTCAATGATGCATTTATAATTGCAAGTGATTTTTCACATATCTCTTGTAAGCTACTATCCACTACCTGCTTATTTGGTTTATAAAAATTTCTAAAGTCATCTATTGTTGTTGTTAGAGTTCTCACAAAGTTTTCTATATCTGTTAATTTATTTTGAAAGTATTTATCTTGTTCTATTTGTCCCTTTTTAGTATCTAAGTCATGCTCTTGTAACTCTAATGAAAACTTCATACTTACTGCTGTTGTTGATATAGCACTGAGTGGCTGTCTCCATTGATGTGCTATCATACTAATCATCTCTCCCATCTGTGCTAGACGAGATTGCTGTAACATCTGTTGTTCTTGTAATCTATTTTTTTCTATCTCTTTATGTACTCTAATATCAAGGTTTTTATTCAGAGATAGCAGTTCTTCTTCTAGTTTTTTCCTTTGTGTAATATCAATAATATTTGCCACAACAACAATATTATGTGATTTATCATTAGTACCAAATGAAATTTGTAAAGGAAAGATTGTTCCATCTTTTCTAAGACCTTCAAGTTCATGAGTTGCATCAATGATACCAGTTGATTTTTTTGTTTGAAGGTATTTTTTAGAAAACTCTAAATGTGATTTTTTATATTTATCTGGAACAATAAATAAAAGGTTTTGAGTACCTATCATCTCCTCTTTGCTCCAACCAAACATCTCCTCTGCTTTTTTATTATAGGTTGTTATTGTAGCACTACTATCAATCGCAATAATCGCATTATAGTTTGAGTCAATAACTGTTTCTTTATATTCTTCTTTATATGTAGCTTCATCAAGTTCAGGATCAATTATCAACTTTCTTTCAATAATAAGATAAATCAAAAAAAGTATTAAAAGGAAAGCCTCAAGCATATACATTGTTGTATACAAGGTTTCATTTTGCTCAAAAACATAAGTCATTGGAATAGCAACAGATATTGCTCCTCTTAAATCTCCTAGTTTGTAGTTAAATGACTTATCTCCGTATCTACTGACTAACTTTTTATATAGTTTTTCTTCTACGTCAATGTTTGGTTTACCGTGACATTTCATACAATCTTGCTCAGTATATAATGGAACACTGTACCTTAACGAATCTTCACCATCATGCTGATTAATTTCCCAATATTCACCTTCAATGCTTTTTGCAGTATATTTTTTCAAAAGTTGTGTTTCATACTCATCTGGTGCATTTTCTTTGTTACGATAATCTAAGGAAACCTGTTTAATATAAAAACCATACTCATCATTTAATTTTTTACTTATATGTCCACCCACATATGCAGGAGTTAAAGTAAAATAGTTTTTACTTTCATCATCTATCTCAACATCCAAACTAGCTTTTGCTAAATAAGATCTAAGTACCAACAGTTGGTTTGTCATCTGTTTAGCTTGTGTAAGTGTATTTTCAATCGCATAAGACTCAATGACATTTTTAACTACTGTTATAGATACCATTGAACTAAGAATAACTGCGATAACAAAATACAAATTAATCTTTGACTTTAAACTTTTACGTTTCATTTAATTCACTTTTTGTCTTTAATCGATAACCAATATAATAGATATATTATCTTTTATAGGGTTAAAAATAAATAAATGTTAGTTTGAGTTTTTATGAAGGATTTAAGATGGTGCGACCGGAGAGATTTGAACTCTCACACCCGTAGGGCACTACCCCCTCAAGGTAGCGTGTCTACCGTTCCACCACGGTCGCACTTTTTGAAAAAAGAAGTTAAAAGTGTTAGTCCCGAAGGACTAACGAGGGTATTTAAGTTAAATCTTTAAAGATTAACCTAAATATGGGTTAGCATAAAGAGCGATTAATGCAATAACTAGTGCATAAATAACTTGTGCTTCGATCATTGCAAGAGCGATAAACATTGTAGTCATTAGTTTAGCACCAAGACCTGGGTTACGTGCAGTACCAGCGATAGTTGCAGCAGCAGTATGACCCATACCGATAGCTCCACCTAATGCAGCAAGACCAAGACCAAGACCAGCAGCGATCATAGAGTAAGCTTTGATTGTTTGATTTGCTACTTCAGACTCAGCAGCGAATGCAGCAGCAGATAATGCTACTAAAAGAAAAATGATTTTTTTCATAAATATATCCTTAAAATTGTTACAAGATTGTTCGGATAGCGTAACCTCATCGTTAAATGAAGCAACCCACACATAAATGCTAGGATTTCCCTACTAAAAATTGATGTGCGAATTATATGCTAAAAGGTATAAAGGGAAGTTTAAACCTTTCCTTATTTTAATTATCCTCTACCTAAAGAGATTTTATTCCCTTTAAACTCTAAAATTTCAATAGTAATTTTATCACCTTCAGTTAGAACATCACTTACTTTCTCAACACGTTTGTCTGAAATTTTAGAGATATGTAAAAGACCATCAGTTCCATCTGGTAGCTCTATAAATGCACCAAAATCAACTATCTTTTTAACAGTACCTTCATGTTTATCTCCAACTTCATATTTGATTTTAGCAATTTTTGGAGTGTTGACAATAGTATCTATATGAGCTTTTGCACCAGCAACACCCTCTTTACTTTTACCAGTAATTTTTACTTTTCCATCTTTTTTATCGATATCGATAGCTACTTCGAACTTCTCAATCATCTCACGAATAGTTTTACCCGCTTGACCAATAATATCACCTATAAAAGATGTATCTATGTGAAAAATATCTGTACTTGGAAGAACACCATCATTAAACTCTATCTTAGACTCAGCTTCAATCATTATGTCAATAATATGAGAACGTCCCTCTTTTGCTTGATAAAGAGCTTCTTTAAGTACATCTAAACTGATTCCACCAAGTTTAATATCCATCTGCATAGCAGTGATACCCTCTTTTGAACCTGTTACTTTAAAGTCCATATCTCCATCATGGTCCTCAAGACCCATAATATCTGAAAGAATTGCATAATTGTCACCATCACTTACCATACCCATCGCAATACCAGCAACAGTATCGCTCGTCTCAACATCAGCAGCTTTAAGAGCCATATAACCACCACATACAGTAGCCATAGATGAAGAGCCGTTACTCTCTAAAATCTCAGATACTAAACGCACAGTTTGACCTTCAAGACTTGTGATAGGTTCTAATGCACGTTTTGCTAAGTTTCCATGACCAAGTTCACGACGTTTTGTTCCCATAACTGGAGACGCTTCACCAACAGAAAAACCAGGAAAGTTGTAATGAACCATAAAGTTTTCATTTTGAGTTTGGCTATCTGTTAAAGATTCAAACATCTGAGCATCTTTAGGTCCGCCCATAGTTAAAACAACAAGTGCCTGTGTTTGACCACGAGTAAAGAGACAAGATGAATGAGCATTTGGAAGAACATTTGTATCTATAGTAATAGGTCTTACCTCTGTTAAAGCACGTCCATCTGCACGTACTCTTTCATTTAAGATTTGTCCTCTTACTTGAACTTTTTTAACACTCTCGATAGCGTCTTTAAGATCAGCTTCACTCCACTCTTCATTGATAGCCATAATATTTTTTCTTAATGTTCTTAGAGCTGTTGAACGTTCCGATTTTGCCATCTGATTCATAGCACTTTTAATATCTTGCATATGATTAGTAGTAACATACTCAACCATCTCACTATTTAATTCACTTGCTTTTAAATCAAGAGCAACTGTCTCTTTTTTAGATGATACAAAAGCCTCTTCATATTTAGCATTTGATGCGAAAAGTTCCGCTTGAGTCTTTTCAAATACCTCTATAAGTTCATCTTCAGCCATCGCATTTGAAGTATGCGTTACAATAGCACCTACTGTTGGGTCAAGCATAACATCCACTTCAACTTTTTCACCACCAAATGCACGCATCTCTATCATAAGCAGATCATCTTTTGTACCAGAGAGATAAAGGTCTAAAGTAGAATTTTTAAGTTGAGAAAGTGTTGGATTCAGAACTAATTCACCATCCACTTTTGCAGTACGAACTGCTGATACAGAGGTGTTAATATCAATATCTGATGTATAAAGAGCTGCTGAAGCTGCATTGAGTGCTAAAACTTGTAAATCAGATTCACTATCAGCTGAAAAAACCATAATAGTAATCTGTGTTGGATGTCCAAAACCTTTTGGAAAAAGTGGACGAAGACTTCTGTCTACTATACGAGAAGTCAGTGTTTCAAAATCACTTGGTTTTGTTTCACGTTTGAAAAATCCACCTGGTATCTTACCCGCTGCATAAGTTTTTTCAATATACTGAACTGTTAAAGGAAGAAAATCATCTTTTACTATCTCTGTTTCATCAATAACCACTGTTGCTAAAATAACTGTTTTACCAGATTTTATCCATGCACTACCATTTGCTTGTTTTGCAACATCTCCAAAAGAGTATGACTCTTCTCTATTTTCTAGCTCTATACTTACATCATATTTCATTTTTTTTCCTCTAATAATTTTTCTATTGTGTCTTCATCTATATTTTCTAACTCTTCATAGTAGAGTGGGGTCTCTACAAAATCATCTATATCGTGAAGAAAATAGACATCATCTGCATAAGGTTCTAGCAACTCTAATACATCAGTTGGTAAAACAGGGACAGCAATATAAACTGCTTTTGGCTTCTGTGCTAAAATCGTTTTTAAAGCGGTCATAAATTTCATACCCGTTTCACTACCATCATCTACCAATAGAATAACTCTATTCTCAACACAAAGAAAATGTCGTCCTTTTCTATACTGATATATATAGCTTAAAATATTCTCTTCATGTTTACGACGAGCTTCACCATAAATATAGTCGTATTGTATCTCAAAAGCAGAGACTAATGCTTCATTTATTACAATCTCTTCACTTTCACTCACACGTGCAACTTCACATTCACAATTATTTGGTGCTAAAATAGCCTCAGAAAATAAAAAGTCTATATTGTTTTGAAGTCTACCTCTTATGTTTGATGCAAGTTGCAAGCCACCTTTAGAAACTGCGATAAGACTCCAAGATTCCTCTTTAACTCTTTGCATAGGAATAACATCTTTTAATTTTCTACTAGCATCTTCACGATTTTTCAATATATTTTTATATCTATTCATAATATATAATCCTTACCAACTATCTGGTACACTAATACCGTATGATGAGTCTGAATCAGAAGACATAATAGGCTTTAAAACAACGGTAATATATATATATTTATCATATATGGAGGATGCTCCATCTTGTGTTAGTTTTGGTCTATTGTGTTCAACATATTTCAAACCAAAATTCCAACATCTTTTTTCATATAAAAAACCTATCTCACTACTCTTTTTTATCTCTGTTTCTAAATCATAATCATATCTAAAATTATAGGAATAGTGTTCATTGTAAATATAATTAGCTGTTGATGTTAAATAACTTGTATAACGTAATATATCATCCTCAATAAAGGAGTCTTTGTAAAGATGTGCTAAAGTAAATGAGATACCATAATTATTCAGTGTTAATTTATTTACTATTTTAGAAAAAGAGTTCTCATCAAAATTATAAAACATATTATTATAAAGTGATAGATATTTAGAAAATCTATAATTTAGTTCATTTTCAAGTTCACCATATTGACTCCGGTTATCAACATAAGAAACTCTTTGTGCAATGCGATGATAAATAATCTCCTCAGCAGAGAAATCATAAAAATATTGTCTAAAATCTAGCTCTAAAACTTCATCTATATCTGTAATATTATAAAACTCACACTCTTTGTCATTAATATTATCAGGATTTAAACAAAAATCTTTATTATCAGAGTAATATCCTGTTCTTGTCTCCTCTCCTCCTAAAATATATCGTGATGAAAAAGATACAACATGTATAACCTCTTGGAAGGCTTTTGTTAACTCTGTTGATAAGCTAAATGTATGATAGTTTCTTCCAAAATAGCCATTATTATATTGATAAATATTGTTAGAATCTTCTTCACTACCACTAAATCTTGAATGCTGTCCATAGAGGTTAGCTTTATAGGAGATATTAACAAGTTCATCAAAAAGTGAAGTTCTTAATGTGATAGGGAGATCTATATCTGTTTGAACAACTGTTGTGTCTATTATACGCTCTATATTCGTACTTTTTATATCTATATTATATGAAAAATAATCATCTAAAAATGTATCCAAATAGTGATGATAATGAAATGTTGGAAGTTTTTGTAATGTATCACTATTACTCTCTTTTGTTAAATCTTGATAGTATTTAAAATATGTTGCAAAATAGTTTTCATCTATATTATAGAAAAGATTTATTCTTGATAGAATTTTTGTAGCGGTATTTGTATCTATTGCATCATTTTTAGCAAGATTAATATAATCAACATCATTCATCTGATTAATATCGATATAAACTCCAGATTGACCTTTAAAGTTTGAACCTATCCATAGATTTAAAGGGTCTAAGTTGTTATATTTAAAGTTAAATCCATAATGAGATCTATTCACTAAATCCTCTTTGAACACATATTTATCATACTCTTTAAAATATCCTAGTTTAAAGTTACCATTAGAGATTTTACTATCAACAAATCTAAAATTAGAGTAGATTCCATAACCCCGTTGTGTACGAACTTGAGGTTTTAGTTCTAAATCCCAACTCTCTTGCAGAGCAATATAAAATGGTTGTTGATAATAAAACCCCTCTTTATCTGATATTCCAATAGTAGGGATGAGTAAACCTGTTCTTCGCTGTGTGTCTAAAGAGTATCCAAAATAGGGTGTATATAACACTGGAATATCATAGATATAAAGTGTAGTGTTGTAGAGGTTTATCCATTTTGATTGAGAGTTATAATCCGATGAACTAAACTCCATTTTCCATAAAGGGTCTGTTTGATTACAACCACTCACTATTCCTGATGAGATAGTAATATCTTTATCTTGAGCAGTTCCCGCATCACCACTCATCCAAACATTTGAGGATTTTTCTAACATGTAAAAGGGTTTAAAAAGTTTCTCTTTTTTTTTTATATTTAATTTAGCATAATTACCCAAAATACGATAATCTTTTTTAAAGCTTACTCTAATATTATCTATTAACTCTAAATCACCTTTCAACTTATCATAAGTTGCTTCTTTAGCCTTTAAAATATACTCTTTATATATAACAGTTACGCCACCTGAAATCTTCACTATTTCATCTTCAGATATTAAAGATCCAGCATATATCTCTATCTTATCATTAGCAAAAACTATTGATGTGAAGATAAAGAAAAGATATAAAAAGTATTTAAGCATTTATCACTAAAGTCTTTGCTGTTTTGTCATGCCATGTCTGTTTTGATGGATTGAGCATTCCCCATAAAAATCCAAGATAAAGAAACATCTCACTTACAATACGAAAAATCGCTCTATTTAATGCACTTAATACAGTTGGATTATCTAATGTAATTATCTCTATTACACGAATTTTCATCATAATCTTTCCTATTGAAGCTCCATACTTCATAGTAAAAAATGCTTGATAAAATATCTTCATACTCATATACTCCAGTACAAAAAGATTACTTACATAGATAATCTCCTCCATAGTTTGTGCAGCTGCAAATGAGTCCCATAAAGCAAAGATAAGGATAAAAGAGAGGAGCATCTCATCTATAAAAAATGCTGTTGCTCTTTTTTTTGTATCTGCTAAAGTTAAACCCTCACGATGGAGGATATTTTCTAACTTTTCATCCATCGACTAAAGAGCCTGATATGCTATATCTGTACGTATTTTTTTACCTGCAAAATGAACTTGTCCACATCGTGCATAAGCTCTATCTCTTGCCTCTTTGATAGAATCACCTAAACCAACAGATACTAAAACACGTCCACCATCAGCATAAAGTTTATCATCTTCCATACTTACCCCAGCATAAGAGATATGAGTGTTTTTTTCTATATCTTCATGTAATACAGTATCTAAAATTATTTCAGCTGGAGTTGAACCTTTATATGGATAGTTTTCACTTGCCATCACTACACCTACTGCATACTGTTTAGAGAACTCTACTTCAATATCTGAGAGTTGATTTGTAGATGCTTTATAGAACATATCACTTACACTTGATGTCATAAGTGGCATTAAGATCTCACATTCAGGGTCTCCAAAGCGTACATTAAACTCTAAGGTAATCGGTTCACCATTGACAACCATAATACCGATAAAAAGAACACCCTCAAAAGGAGCACCCTCTTTTTTCATACCATCTAAAGTTGGAGCGATAACTCTATCTCTTACTTTTTGATAAAGCTCTTCATTTACTAAAGGAGTTGGAGCATAGGCACCCATACCACCTGTATTTGGACCCTCATCACCATCTAATAAACGCTTATGGTCTTGTGCTGCTTGAAGTAAAATATAATCATCACCATCACAGATAGCGAACATAGAAAGTTCAAAACCATCTAGGAACTCCTCTACAATTATTTTAAGACCAGCATCACCAAATGATTTACCGCTTAACATCTCTGAAATTGCAACTTTTGCTTCATCGTGACTTTGAGCGATAATAACACCCTTACCACCACAAAGACCATCCGCTTTTACAACGATAGGTGCTGTTAGAGTATCTGTAAATTTAAATGCCTCCTCAATAGAGGTTGTTTCAATATACTTAGCAGTTGGAATATTATATTTTGCTAAAAAGTTTTTCATATAAACTTTCGAACCCTCAAGTTGTGCAGCCTCTTTACTTGGACCAAATATAACTAAATCTCTTGCTTTAAAAATATCTACCACTCCATCAACAAGTGGTGCTTCTGGACCAACGATAGTTAGTTCAATACTATTTTCAATAGCAAAATCTGCTAACTCGTTATAATCTTTAATATTTAGGTTTGTTCCTAATGCATCTGTAGCACCATTACCAGGTTGAAAAAACAGTTCATGTTTTTCCTCTTCATTTAACATCGCTCTTGCGATAGAGTATTCTCTACCACCAGCACCTAAAATTAAAATTTTCATTGATTGCTCCATAATTGTAAAATACTTAAATAAAAAAATGATATCTCTTAATTAAATATTTTTGATATAAATAATCCAAATAGCCGTCACGCTATTGGCTTGGTTCTAAAAGCCTAATGTAGGAGAAGAGAGAACTTTATAACGGCGGCAATTTCTCGGCTGAATAAACATACCTCAAATGAAAATGTCGACTCACAAAAGTTCTACCTGTTCTCTAGTTGAAAATGTAGAACCCTCATATATGCGATGTCGCGAACTATTTAGATTATCTAGATGAGATTATACTCTAATTTTTATTTTTATAGTTGTTGATCTCTATCAATAAACCCTCTAAATCTAATTTATACTTTTCAATTAATGGTTTAAGATGAGCATTTGAACCTTTTTCAAACTCATACTCTATCGAAGCAGCACTTTCACATAGAGTGTAAGCACCAATATTTACTGCTAAATCTTTTATATCAATAGCTAAATGTCTTGCTTTTTCAAACTCTTGAGAACTAAATAACTCCTCAAACAGTTTATAGGAGTCTTTATAGTTTGATTCAAAATCATTTAACATTGAGTTATAAAAATTTTCATCACCATCACAATTTGTAATTCCTATAGATACCGTTAAAGCTTCCGCTTCCTCATTGAATGCAACTATAGTTTTAGGAGCTTCAGGTTCTATTCTCTCCTCTTTTTCAATACTCTCTACTACCTCTTTAATCTCTTCTAATGGCTCTAAATTTTCTATTTTTTCTTTATACTCTAACTCTATCTTCTGAATTTTTTGCTCATAAACAATTTTTGTTTTTTCCAACTCTTGCATATGCGTAGATTGGAGTTCAGATATATTCTCTAAATTTTTTGCATTTACTTTTTGAACTCGTCCCTCATACATTGTTTTAAACTTATCAATCTTCTCTCTGTTTTTTTTATTTAACTTCTCTACTGTTTCTGTATGTCGTGACTTAAGCTCTTTTATCTCCTCTTCATAGTTCAAAGTTAAGATTTTAAGCTCCTCTATCTCTTGAGAATTATCATTTAATATATTTTCTTTTTTTAAGTTTGATATTTTTTTCATTAAAATTAAGAGGATAATAAACATAAAAAAGAGCAAACCAACAAGTGCTATCTCTATAAGTGTAACTGCAAAAGGAATCATCTTTAAGTATTCTTCTAGCATATCTAAAGATATCTCTTTTGTATTCTCCTTTGGAGTTATTACTTCAGGTTCTATCTCCTTTTTTTTCTCTATTGTAATAACAGTTGCTTCTTTAACTATTATCTCCTCTTTCTCTTCAATAATAACTTCTGCTTGTATCTCCTCTTTTTTCTCCTCTTCTATCTCAACAACTACTGGTTTTTTAATCTCTAATACTACTGGTTTCTCTTCTACTACTTCTACTTCAACAACAGTTGGCTCTTCAACTATTATCTCCTCTTTTTTCTCCTCTTCTATCTCAATAACTACTGGTTTTTTAATCTCTAATACTACTGGTTTCTCTTCCACTACTTCAACAACAGTTGGCTCCTCAACTATTATCTCCTCTTTTTTCTCCTCTTCTATCTCAACAACTACTGGTTTTTTAATCTCTAATGCTACTGGTTTTTCTTCTACTACTTCAACAACAGTTGGCTCCTCAACTATTATCTCCTCTTTTTTCTCTTCAACTATTATCTTCTCTTTTTTTTCTTTTTTAGGAACTATAACTACTGAATTAATGATGGGTTCTTCCACCTCTTCAATAATTAATTTAGGAGCTACATATTTTTCTTTTTGTTCCTCCTCTTTTATTAAAACTCTCTTAGTAGTAGGAACTGTCCCTTGAATTTTCTTTACATAAGCATAAGGATATTTTTTTCTTAAACTATCAAGAATTTTTTGAAGTTTATCTTTATTATCAACAAATGGTTCAATAACATTCATATAGTATTTACCAACTTTAATAACTTTTGATTCAAAATATAACTCTTTTTGATAATTTGAAATCTTTTTATTAGTTTGGATATACTTATCAAGTTTAACCAATGATTTTTCAGCATCACCTTGATTCATAAAAGAACCAACTCTAATACTACGAAAATGAGATGCATTTAAAATTGTTGCAAAAAAAACTAACACCATTATAAAAGATAGATACTTCATGAAAATCCTTGAAATTTAATATATTTGAATACTTAAATGCTTTACATAAAAGTGACTTTATTATTTTATTTAACTATAAATATCTTGCATAGAAATTTTATTTTTACTCTCTTTTTTATAAGCTACATAAAACTTTAATAAAATTAGTAAAACGATAGATGCCATACCCAACATTATCTCTAAAATATAGTTCATTAAAATATCTAATGTGTTACCTATAAATCCCTCTTCTTCTACTTTTTCCTCTTTTATAGGTTTTAGAATATTTACACTCTCTTTTTTCTCCACCTCTTCATCACTAAAAAACTCAGATATATTAAAAGAGCTAAAAATATCAAATATACTTGAATCATCTTCTACAGCTTCCATCTTCTGAAGATGCTTCGTTCTATTTACAAAAGTTTCTTTATCGTTACTATCATCCTCTTCAATCTTTCCATCTTCTAATATCTGATCCACTTTTTCCAGTAATGCAGAATCATCAATCATATCATCCTGTTTTATTTGAACCATATTTTTTTTCTCTCCATAATTTTCATATTCAGGAAGAAATCTAATTTTTTTTGGATAAACATAGGAGTATTCTGTTCGTAAAATATCCAATATCTCTTGCACCACATCTTTTTTCATTAATGGTTCGATTACATTTAGGTAGTATTTCCCTCTTATTATAAGTTTGACTTCAAAATGGTATTTATCTCTTAATTGTGTAAGTCTTCGATCAGATTGAACAAACTCTTCAAGTTTTACTAACTCTTTTTCAGCTTGTTTCTCTTTTAAAAAAGAACCCACCCTAATACTTCTGGCATAAGATGCCTCTAAAACTGTTGAAAAAAAGATTAAAAGTGCAAGCACTGGTGCATATTTCATAAAAATCCTTAAAAATAAAATAGGGTTATTATATAATTAAATATATTATATATACGTTAATATTTATAGGAAGAGAGTGTGTGAGGTTATCCTTCCTTGAAATAGGAAGGAAAATTATCTAGTTTTTATTCCCACTCGATAGTAGCAGGTGGTTTTGATGAGATATCATAAACGACACGGTTTATTCCATCAACCTCATTTATAATTCTACGACTTATTCTCTCAAGTAAATCATGAGGAAGATGAGCAAATGTTGCTGTCATCCCATCAACCGCTTCAACAACTCTTACGGCTACCGTGTTATCATAAGTACGGTTATCCCCCATAACACCAACAGATTTTACGTTAAGCAATACTGCAAATGCTTGCCATGTTTTAGAATAGTATCCACTTGCTTTCAGTTCATCTAAAAGAATTACATCCGCTTCACGCAGTAGATCTAAATCAGGAACATTTACATCACCCATGATACGTATAGCCAAACCTGGTCCAGGGAATGGATGACGGTTAATCATACCTGATGGTAAACCTAACTCTAAACCGATTTTACGCACTTCATCTTTAAATAGTTCACGCAAAGGCTCAATAAGCTCAAAATCCATCCAATCAGGTAAACCGCCAACATTGTGGTGAGACTTAATAACTTCAGATGGACCATTTACAGAGATTGACTCAATAACATCAGGATAAAGTGTTCCTTGTGCTAAGAACTTAATACCATCATGCTTTTTAGCCTCTTTTTCAAACTCTTCTATGAAAGTATGACCAATAATTTTACGTTTAGTTTCTGGGTCACTAACACCTGCTAGTTTTCCTAAGAAGTTATCAACAGCATCAACCGTAACTAAAGGTGCTTTTAGATTGATTTTGAAAACCTCTTCAACTTGCTGACGTTCCCCTTTTCTTAAAAGTCCATTATCCACAAATACAGGGATAAGTTGATCGCCTATCGCTTCATAAAGCATTGCAGCAACAACAGAGCTATCAACTCCACCACTTAAACCACATAGAACTTTTCCATCACCAACTTTTTCACGGATAATTTTGATTTGCTCTTTTAAGAAGTGTTCCATCTTCCATTTTTCAGTAATGCCACAAATATTTTTTGCAAAGTTACGAAGCATTAAGTAACCCTCTTCAGAGTGCTGTACTTCTGGATGGTACTGCATCGCATAAACGCGTTTCTCTTCATTTGCGATAGCTGCGTAAGGAGAGTTGTCAGATGTAGCGATAGGCGTAAAACCCTCTGGAAGAACGTCTACTTTATCGGAGTGACTCATCCATACGATACGATTATCATCACAATCTTTTAGAAGTGGAGAGCAGTTTTCATCAATATTATTGATTGTAAGTTCCGCCTTACCATATTCGTGATGGTCAGAACGTATAACACTTCCACCAAAATCAACAGCAATTCTTTGCATACCATAACAGATACCTAAAACTGGAAGACCTAAATCATAAACACCTTGATCTACTTCATAAGCGTCTTTGTTATATACAGAAGATGGACCACCACTAAGGATTACACCTTTAGGATTTTTTGCTTTAATATCTTCTACCGAAGTATGATAAGGTAAAATCTCACAATAGATTTTATCTTCACGAAGACGACGAGCTATAAGTTGTGTGTATTGAGAACCAAAGTCCAATACAATAATACTAACATTTGTCATTTAGAATGCCTTTATATAGGGGAGTAAAATTAATTAATAGTGAGAGGATACAATAAGTTTGATTAATATCAGATATAAAAAGAGTTCGCATACAAAAGAGATTTCTCTCCTTTGTAAATTTTTTAGTGACCAATCCCTAAAATTTGATATTGAAGATACCAAACTGCGATTGAAGTAAAATATCCAATTACAATTGTCCATGAATATTTCATATGAGCACCAAATGTATAAACACCTGGAAGTTTACCCATAACACCAACACCGGCTGCTGAACCAAAACTAATCATTGAACCACCAACACCAGCAGTTAAAGTAACTAGCATCCATTGGTCAAGTCCCATCTCTGGAGAAGCTTTAAGAACTGCTGACATAACAGGAATATTATCTACGATAGCAGAAAGGAAACCGACACCGATATTTGATAAAGTTGGTCCAAGAACTGATGGGTCATATACTACTGAGGCTAATGCTAACCAACCGATAAAGTATAATGCACCAACAGCTGCTAATATACCAAAGAAAAACATCAAAGTATTATTTTCAATTTTTGCAATTGATTCAAATATTTTAAACCCTTCTCCATGCTCTCTTTTAAGTTTATAATCATACATTTTAAGCAGAGCTAAACCAAACATCATTCCCCACATCGCTGGAAGGTGTAACATTTGGTGAGACATTACAGCAGAAAAGATTGTAAAGATACCTAATCCCATAACAACCTTAGCACCTCTTGCCATCTCAGGTTCAACCTCTTTTGTCAAATCTATTTCAGGCACTGTATCAGGAACAAATCTTGAAAGTAAAAGTGCAGTTACTAAGTAACCTACAATTGATGCTGGAAATAAAAATAGGAAATCAACAAATGTTCCCTTACCAGCTGTCCACGCCATAAGTGTAGTAATATCACCAAATGGAGACCAAGCACCACCAGCATTTGCTGCAACAACGATGTTTATAGCACCTGGTACTAAAAATGCCTTGTTTTTTTGCTCTATCGTGATAAGAACAGTAGCTAGGATAAGTGCTGTTGTTAAGTTATCTGCGATTGGAGAAAGGAAGAATGCTATAAAACCAGTAATCCAAAACAGTTGTTTATAGGTATAACCTTTTGAGATAAGGTTGAACTTTAACTTTTCAAACACTTTCATATGAATGAGTGTTTCGATATATGTCATCGCAACAAACAAGAAGAAGAAGATACCAGCAATCTCTAGTATTAAGTGATTTGCTTCTTGATGAACCATATCCATATTGAGACCATTTATCGCATAATAAAATGCAACCAACATAAACATAAATGTACCTATTAATAGAGCTGGTTTCGCTTTATCTATATGATATTTCTCTTCCATAGCTATAAAATAGTAACCAACTATAAAGATGGCTAGCGCTAAAAAACCAACCCAAGTCATAGTTATATCTGGGTGAACCATTGCTTCACCACCTCCGCCACCTGCCATAAGTAGCCCACTGCTTAAACTAAGCATCGTTAAAAGTTTTAACATTCTTTTCTCCTAATCTATCCGTATGTGTACACCTAAAGATTTCTCTCTTAATAAAGCGGACTTTATTATCTCTCTAGCTGTCAATAAACGAAATTTCAATAGTTTACCAATATTTTCATTTAAAAGAGCATTAATTTGTTCGAGTGCTTCATTTAAACCATCTTTTGTTCGCACAATAGAAACATTTTTCCACATAATAGTTCGCAACATATCTTTTTTAGATTTATCATCTTTTAAACTCATCACATCATCTGAAATAGCAAACTCTTTACTATCCTTTAATATTGCTCCATCTGATAATATAGTTTCAACGGCTCTCTTTGCAAAAACCAATGCTTCTAAAAGTGAGTTTGAAGCTAATCTATTTGCTCCATGAACTTTAGTCGAAGCAACTTCACCTATCGCATAAAGATGTTTGATATTAGGTACACGACCATCTAAATCACTTTTTATACCGCCTATTGCATAATGAAAAGAGGGAGATATAGGAACTCTTTGATGAGGAACATTAAATCCTAGTGATTGCAAATTTTTATATATATTTGGAAAGCGTTGTGAAAAATAGTGATGTTCAAAATTATTAAAAGAGAGATAAACTTGAGAAGAGGTTTTTTGAACATAATCAAAAATAGATTTACTCACAATATCGCGTGATGCCAACTCTCCTCGTTCATCATAATCAAAAAGAAAACGTCTACCATCTTCACCCTCAATCACAGCTCCCTCACCTCTAAGTGCCTCTGTTAAAAGCATCTTTTGAACATTATCACTATCTATAAATACAGTTGGATGAAACTGCATCATCTCCATATTTTCAAGCTCTATACCCTTCATAAGACAAAGACCCTGCATATCTGCACTGATAGTTGGAGCATTTGTATGGTATTGGTAAAGTGAACCTAAACCACCACTTGCCATTATGACATCATCTGCATAGATATTTCTACTCTCTCGATGATCTAAAACAGTTACTCCATAACAGACACCATCCTCTATAAGTAGATCAACTACTCTTGCATCTCCAAGCATATCGTGTTTGTTTTGTTGGAGTAAAAAGTAGTGCATATATCTACCCGTTGCATCTCCACCAGCATGAAGTATACGTTCACAGGAGTGAGCAGCTTCTTTTGTATAAAGTAAGTTGCCATCTTTATCTTTATCAAACTCAAAACCGTTATCTATCAAATCATCGATAACCTCTTTTGAATTTTGACTTAAAATATCAACAGCTTCTCTATCACATAAACCTGCACCTGCATTGAGGGTATCCTCTATATGAGATGGAATATCATTCTCATCACGTGCTAATGCAATACCACCTTGAGCATAAAAACTATTACACTTAAAAGCTTCACGCTTATTTATAACTAAAACTTTTTTCTCTTTTGGTAACTTACTAGCAGCATACAATCCAGCAACACCCGAACCGATAATTATTACATCATATTTAATCAATTTCTTCACTCTGTTTTTTTATTATAATCTTAACATTTTCATCTTCAACACTAACATCTTGCGAATAAAATGGCTTAGCTTTATATCCACATCCATTTAGATTTAACACAAAACTAGCTATAATTATCAGATGAAAAATGCTAGTCAAATTCTTGATACTCTTCAACATAAACCTCAATTTTCTAAACTTATAGAATCTAAATGTATCTCAAGACTTAAATCTTCTCTTTTATTAAGTATCCAACACAATATAAAATATGGATATATAAAAAATAATATACTCTATTTTGTTCTCACAACTAAACTCAATAAATTGGATATTGATAATATTATAAATACTATTAAAATGATTTTAAACTCTCCTATGATTTTAGAATCGGAAAAGTTTTTGGAGTGTTTAAACTCAGGTATAGAAGATGTAATCATCTACACAAATCCTAAACCTCAACAAAAAATCAAACTTTTTACAACAGATGCAGATAAAACATTTTATAAAGAGGAAGCGAGTGGAGATATCCAAATCGATATGGAAGATAAAAAACTGGAGGGATTATTTAAAGAGGTATTTAAGATTATTAAAAAAAATCAACCGACTACTCCTGAGGAGTAATCAGATTGTTAACTACTAATAAAGACCAAATTTACCATCGTTTCTTTTATGTAAAACACGTGTTTTACCATCATGGTCTATAAAAATTTCAAATGTTTTATCACTATCTTTAAGGTCATTTAAAACATCTTCAACCTCACGAGGCTTATAAAGTTCTAATGAAACTAGAACTATCTCATCTTCCATAGCTTCAGCTTCCTCTTTTATATTTACCTCTTTAGATTTAGCTTCATTAATTCCCACTTTATGATGTTCACTCTCTTTATCATGCATACGACGCATAGCTTTTTGAGCACGTGATATAGCAATGTCGATAGCCGCATATAAATCACCATCGTTCTGCTTAATAATTATAGAGTTTTTATGTGCAAGGTTTATAAAAAACTCA
>JAYEGK010000084.1:0-4001 GCA_034716265.1 Campylobacterota bacterium | reverse complement strand
TTAGCAATAGTTATATCCTCTTTGGAGATATTATATTTTTTTAATTTTTCTAAAACGACAGGATTTGTATCTAAAATTTCTAGAACACTGTTTTTTAGGTTTTGTGCATTTAAGGATGTTGCGATTAAGATAATAAATATAAGCTTTTTTTTCAAAAAAACCCCTATGAGAGAAAATTAAAGTTAGTTAATTATAGCTAATTAAAATGTCAATTAAGTCGTTTTTTTGAAAAAGTCTGTGAATTGTATGGATAGAAAATTGAAGTTTAGTGATTAAAGCTTGATGATGATAAAGAGGATCATCAAGCTTTAAAATTGTAGAAGATTTTTAGTTCTTAATTAGTTCAGCTTCTATACGTCTATTTTTTGCACGACCCTCTTTAGTTACATTTGATGCAACTGGATTGGCTTCACCTTTTCCTATTGAAGATATTCTATCTGAAGCGATACCTTTTGCTATTAAAATATTTTTAATAGCATCTGCTCTTTTTTGAGAAAGTTTTTGATTGTAGTTATCATTACCTATGCTGTCACTATAACCTATAAGTTTTGTTTTGTACGATTTTTGTATCTTTAAAAATGCTACAAATGCCTCAATACTTGCTTCTGAACCATCTTTAAGTTTAGTAGAATTACTTTTAAATTGAACACTTAAAGTAACTACTTCAGCACAACCAACACTATCAACTTTTGAATTTGGTGGAGTGTTTTGACATTGGTCAACAGCATTTAAAACACCATCGTTATCTATATCTTGGTTTATCTCACAACCACTACTATCTACTTTTAAGTTCAATGGAGTGTTAGGACATTTATCATCAGCATTTAAAACACCATCATTATCTAGGTCAGTATTAATTTTACAACCAGTAGCATCAACATCAGTTCCAGTAGGAGTGTTAGGACATTTGTCATCAGCATTCAAAACACCATCATTATCTAGGTCAGTATTAATTTTACAACCAGTAGCATCAACATCAGTTCCAGTAGGAGTATTAGGACATTTATCATCAGCATTTAAAACACCATCTCTATCTATATCATTATTTACTTTTTTAACAACTGGTGCAGGTTTTTGAGCAAAATCACCAAAAGAAAAAGTTAAACCAGCCATAGCGATAGCATTGCTATCCATTCTGTGATCGTTATATTTGAGCATATAAAGAGCTTCTAGTTTTAAAGCAATGTTGTGGTTAAAAGGGTATTTGATACCAGCACCAGCATCTATAAATAAACTATCTATATTTTCTTCCTCTTTAACACTTATCATCTCTGTACCAAAACCAACTTTAGCAAATGGTATGATTGATGAGTCAGTTGCTTGAAAAGTTTTTACACCATTAAATGCAACACGAGTTACAGCTGTTCCATAATTATATCCATCATAAGTGGCAGAACCTTTGTTACTAAATAAAACAGAGAGTTCAGGACTCCATAATGAGTCTTTAGAGTTAAATTGAACTTCAACTCCATAAGCCATATAGCCATTATCTTTAAAGCCTAAGTTACCCTCTGCAAAGTTATAACCAATCATTGGTGAGATCTCAATTTTTTTAGGTTCGCCAAAAGCTAATGAACCAGTAAGAAGAGCAGGTATAAGAAGTAGTTTCTTCATATTTTTCCTTGTTTTTTTTAAATTGTAATTTAAAAATTCTAAATTATCTGAGCATATTTTAGCAAGTTTTTTCTTGTTGTGTTATAATTAAACTATTAAAAATCTACTAAAAAAAGTAATTTATGCACACATCCCAAACTGAAAAAATTATAAATAATAAAGATAAACTTCTAACACAATCATATTTTGAACTCCAACAGTTTTTTGAGAATAAATATGGTGAGGATAGTGTTGTTTTTATTGAGATAGGAAGCTTTTTTGAAGTGTATGAAATCAATAATGAAAAAGAGCAGATAGGTAAGGCAAAAGAGATAGCGGAACTTTTAAATATTCAACTCACTAAAAAAAACAAATCGATAGTGGAAAATTCAGCTAAAAATCCTCTTCTTGCAGGTGTACCTACCGTTTCCTTTGAACGTTATCTTAATCGTTTAATAGCGGAGCAAAAATATACTATCATTATTGTGAAGCAAAAAGGTGTACCCCCTAAGCTTACTCGCTATATCTCTCAAGTCATCTCTCCTGGAACCAATTTTGATCATATTATAGATAATGATGATAACTATATTGTTTCTGTTGTAGTTGATAAATATAAAGGAGTCTATAATGTTGGATACTCCGCGATAGATGTAACAACTGGAAAAACTTTTCTTTATGAAACACATGGAAGTAGTGAAGATATGAGTTATGCTTTAGATGAGATTTTCAACCTTTTAAATATATATAAAACAACAGAGATAGTGATAACTTTTTTAGATGGAGTGGATGATCAGCGTCATATTATGAGTTATCTTGAGGTATCGGAACATTACCATTATAGTGTAAATAACGAACGTCCAAAACTGAGTTTTCAAAATGAGCTTTTTGCTAGAGTTTATAAGATAGAATCTTTTTTATCTCCTATTGAATATTTAGATTTGGAACGTTCTCCTATGATTAGTGAATCTTTGGCTATTTTGATCCATTTTGTAATAGAACATGATATCCATATAGTGCAAAAACTCTCTCCTCCTATTATGATAGACAATAGACGTTTTATCTATCTGGGTAATAATGCTTTAGAGCAGTTAGGTATTATCTCTAAAGATAAAAAAGAGTTTACACTTTTAAAGATGTTAGATAAAAGTGCTACCGCTATTGGGAGGAGGCTTTTAAAGGAGCGTTTACTAAATCCTATCTTAGAAAAAGAGGAGCTTGAACGTCGTTATGACTTGATAGAGAAAGTTTCGCCATATCAAAGGTACTTAGATGAGGTGATGCGTGGTATCTATGACCTACAAAGACTTTCTCGACGTTTAGCACTTGGACGTTTACACCCTTTTGAGATAAATAATATTTATGACTCAATGTTAAGTGTAAAGGAGTTGATGCTTTATCTTAAAGAGCATACTATCGCAACACCTCCCTTTCATGAAAATGAGTTAGATGAGTTTTTACGTGACATATCTAAAACTATCGATCTAGATATATCACAACGCTTTACAGATAGTAGTGTAGATGAAAATTTTTTGATGCAGGGTGTTGATGAAGCGATAGATATATTAGTAGAGGAAAATAGAGCTATCTTAACTGTTTTTGAAGAGATTATGGGTCGTTTAGAACTGATGATAGAGAGTGTAAATGCAGGTAGTTCCAACCGTTTAGTCTCTCTTGGTCTTTTAGAGAAGGAGGGATACTATATCTCTTTGAGTAAAAATAGATTTTCTATGATAGAAACTCTTTTTAACAAGGATGAGGAGTTTGTAAAATTTAGAGTAAAAAAACTAACAAACAGTGTCAAAATCACATCTCAATATACAGATAAACTTTCCGATAAAATAATGAAAAATCGCCGAAGAGTAATAAACCTTTTAAAAGAGAGATATATCACTATTCAGGAGGTTTATGAGAGGCGATACTCTCTACTTTTTGATAGAGTGATAAACTATGTAGCAGATTTAGATGTGAGTGTTAGTGCAGCAAAAGTAGCACAACTCAATAAACACTCCCGTCCAAATATAGTAGATATAGAATCCGATGAAAATTTCTTACAGATAATGCAACTGCGTCATCCTCTCATCGAGGTTCAAGAAGATAATGGTATCTATGTTCCAAACGATATAGTGATGGGAGAGAGGAGTTATCTTAAGGAGATAGAAAAAGAGAGTATTATGCTAGATACAGATCTTCATAATGGAGAGGCTATCAATGGTGTTTTACTCTATGGAATAAACTCTAGTGGTAAAAGTTCTTTGATGAAAAGTATAGGTATCGCTGTTATTATGGCTCAAAGTGGTTTCTTTGTGAGTGCATCTTTTATGAAGTTTTCCCTTTTTGACTCTCTTTTTACAAGAATAGTCTCTAAAGACAATTTAGCCAAAGGGCTCTCAACATTTGCAGTAGAGATG
>JAYEGK010000083.1:0-4007 GCA_034716265.1 Campylobacterota bacterium | reverse complement strand
AAAACAAGATCCATTAGAAGAAAAAAACATCACTATAAATAACAACCAAAAACAGGAGGAATTACATAATACGGTAAAACAATATAACTCCGCTTCTCATGAATTTGACAACAAATTAACAATACCACCTAAAAATATAGAACGAGAGATAAAAATAGTTGAATCTAAACCAAAGCTTGCAATTATTATTGATGATGTAAGTACAAAATCTCATGTAAAAGTTATAAAAAGTTTAAATATTCCTATTACTATGTCTTTCCTTCCTCCAAGTAGAGCACGACCACACTCTGCAAAATTAGCCGCTAAAGAAGATTTTTATATGGTTCACCTACCTATGGAAGCAAAAAATTTTACAGCAGAAGAACCATTAACACTTAGAGTAGATGACTCCCAATCGAAGATATCATCAAGAATTATTGAACTTAAAAAGCTATTCCCAAAAGTTCAGTATATAAATAATCATACTGGTAGTAAATTTACATCTGATGAGAAAGCTATGAATAGATTAATCTATTCATTAAATAAAAATAAGATAAATTTTATAGATAGTAGAACTACGGCACAAACAAAAGCTCCTCAAGTTCTTGAAAATTTTGGAAAAAAATATATAGCTAGAGATATTTTTTTAGATCATAAAAATGAAAAAGAGTATATTTTAGCACAAATTAAAAGAGCTATTAAGATTGCAAAAAAACATGGGAGTGCTATCGCTATTGGTCATCCACATGCTAAAACGATGCTAGCTTTACATCACTCAAAACAACTCTTTAAAGGTATTGAGTTGGTATATATCGATAAAATAGAGTAACTATGAATAAGATAACATCAAATATCCCTGAATTAGAAAATATGAAAAAGTATCCATCAGAACTTTTTTATGAGGGAGATTTAAAACTCCTTCAACGAAAAAAAATCTCTATTATTGGAACTAGAAAACCAAGTAAGTATTCAAGAGCTATGATACAAAATATTGCATCTGCACTTTCGAATGCAGGTATATGCATAGTCAGTGGTGGAGCTATGGGTATCGATGCTATTGCTCATAATGGTGCAGGTAGTTTAAATACCATATCTGTTTTACCTTGTGGCATAGATATAAAATATCCTGCTGTAAATAAAAATTTATTAACAAATATAGGTGCAAATGGTTTACTAATTAGCCAATTTCAATATGGTGCACTGGCTAGACCCTATAGTTTTGTTGTTAGAAATGAGGTAGTTGTTGCACTTGGTGATGTTTTAATAGTTGGTGAAGCTGAGTTAAATAGCGGAAGTATGAGAAGTATAGAGTTTGCTTTAGAGATGGGAAAAAAGATATATGTTCTTCCTCATAGAATAGGTGAAAGTAGTGCAACAAATAAACTTTTAGAGGATAAAAAGGCAGAAGCTATCTATGATATAGATAAATTTATCTCTCAATTTTCAAATATAGTAAGTAAAAATAGTGATGATTTTTTAGAGTACTGTAAACATAATCCAACATATGAAGAGGTTTTAAAAAAGTTTCCAGATAGAGTCTTTGAAGCTGAATTAAGTGGAGAGATAGAGATAAAAAATGCTATCGTTTTTCTAACTTAGAGAGATAATTCCCATAAAAAATATGGGAACTACTTCTACTTACTTTCTAAAACTTCTATAGATAGAATATCATCTTGATTTTGAATCTGAGCAAGAACATCAAAACTTTCTTTATCATCTAACTCAATAGCACCAAAAATAGTATGAACACCATCAAGATGTGGTGTATCGACAAATGTAATGAAAAATTGACTTCCACCAGTATTTGGTCCAGCGTGAGCCATCGAAAGTGTACCTGGTCTATGAACAGAACTATTTGTAGATGTTTCACAAGCTATTGCCCAATCAGGACCACCTGTACCAGTACCTAAAGGACAACCACCTTGAGCCATAAAACCTGGAATAACACGGTGAAAACTTAAGTTGTTGTAAAAACCTGTATTTGCTAAATGTGCAAAGTTTGCAACTGTATTTGGTGCTTCATCAGGAACTAATTTTAACCAGATAGTACCTTTACTTGTCGATACTTTTGCATATTGTAGTTTTGCTAACTCATCAGCACTTAAATTATAATCTTTTAGTTGTGTTCTTCCAAACATTTGTAGACCTTTATTTTTAAAATTTCATAATTATAGTTAAAGTTATCTAAAAATATGGTTTCTATATCTTTTCTAAAAAGATTTTTTCTAAAAGTTTTGTTTGTTTTTCAGCCTCTTTTAGTCGCTGTTTATTAACCATAAATGCATCAAGTAGTAAAATAAAAAAAAGTGAGGTAACTATATAGCTAATAGTTATAAAAAGAGAGAGTCCTAAACCTAAAACTAAAAAGGTTTTAAAGACTATAAGAGCACCAAATATGACTATTGCCCATGATGCTCCAAGCAAAAAGCTTATGATTCTTTCATAAATATCTTTTTGCATCACTGAAATTAAAGACCTAGTGGTCTTCAACAGCAATGGCAGAGCCCAAATAAACTGTTGTAAGCATCATAAAGATAAATGCTTGTAATAGAGCCATAAAAGTAAGAAGTGCGAATGGAATCATTGGTAAGAACCATGGTGCAAGCATCAAGATTACCATTAGAAACATATCATCACCTTTTACATTTCCAAATAAACGGAAAGATAAAGAAACTAAACGAGAAAAGTGAGAAACGATCTCTATTGGAAACATTAGCCAATATAACCACCAAACTGGACCCATAAAGTGTTTAAAGTATTTAACAACACCTTGACGCTTAATCCCTTCATAGTTATAGTAAACAAATACTACTAAAGCTAATGTAAGAGGCATCTCTAAAAATGCTGTTGGAGCTTCAAAACCTGGAACAATACCGATTAAGTTAGCTATTGCAACAAAAAGCCCGATTGTAGCTACTAGAGGTACATAACGACGAGCATTCTCTTCGCCCATAACATCAATACCCATTTGAAGTACACCAGTAATATATGTTTCCATAACGTTCTGAGTACCTGTTGGAACTAATTGCAAGTTTGACATAGCTACTCTAACTAATACTAAAGCTATACCTGCAGACAATAACATATGCGTTATATAAATAAAAGTCTTGTCATGTGTGATAAGACCGAAAAATGTAAACAACTCTGGCATAAAGCACTCCCTGTCTAAAATAAACTGCGAAATTATAATCTAATTTGCATTAAATTATTATAATATAGGATACTATTTCTAAAATTTTTTTGTAACTTTTTTTATATTTCTATTTGCGATATTTTCAAGAAAAACTGTTGCATAAGAGCCTTTTGGTAAAGTAAACTCTAATGAAAATTTATGAAAATCTTTATTATACTTACAAACAACATCTTTTGGAAAAATTATTGCTGGACGACGAAGACCTTTTTCATATAAAAATCCATCGTCATACTTCTCCTCTATCTTTCTTGCTGCATCACGAGCCCTAAAAACATCTCTTCCACATAAAAGACCTGTTGGAACTATTTTAGCCTCTTCAAAATCTTTTTGAGGAATATTTTTAGGTGTAAATATTTTCCCATCCTCTGTCATATATATATCACCATTTAAAAGTTTATATACACCATTATTATGTTCACGAGAAAATAGTACTCTCTCTCTTAACCACTCATTAAAAAATTGACTTTGATAGATTGAGATTAAAAACTTTTTTACCTTGCTATCTTCTATATGTAACTCACCGGATATCATCTCTTTTGCTTGTTCTATAGAATCACCATCCCTTCCAAATCTTTGATAACCAAAATAGTTTGGTAAACCAATTTTTGCACTTTTATGAGATAGTTTATCTATTCGTCCTGCTTCTATCTGATCAACTCCATAGAGATTTATTTTAAACCTATTTCCTGCTAAATCTCCCATACGTATAGAAAATTTATCTCTTATAGTTTTTAATATCTTTATCTGTTTATTTTTAAATTTTTTAAGAGATTTTTCATATTTTGCCTCTACTGAAATATATTGGGTTGTTGTTGCATGTTTATCTTTTAACCCT
>JAYEGK010000082.1:0-4029 GCA_034716265.1 Campylobacterota bacterium | reverse complement strand
GTTACTGTTAACGAATAATTTAAGTGATGTAAACACAACATTAACAACTGATTTAGCGACAGAGGTTACAAGAGCCCAAGCAGCAGAGTTACTGTTAACTAATAACTTAAGTGATGTAAACACAACATTAACAACTAATTTAGCGACAGAGGTTAAAAGAGCCCAATCAGCAGAGTTACTGTTAACAAATAACTTAAGTGATGTAAACACAACATTAACAACTGATTTAGCAATAGAGGTTAAAAGAGCCCAATCAGCAGAGTTACTGTTAACAAATAACTTAAGTGATGTAAATACAACATTAACAACTAATTTAGCAACAGAAATTGAAAAAATAAATGTAACAACAACAACATTGACTACAAACTTAGCAGCGGAAGTAACAAGAGCAAAAGCAGCAGAACAAGCAGTAAATGCTAAAGCCGATGCAGTAGCAACTTATGTTGATAATGCTGGAACATTAACAGCAACATTAAAAGCTATAGATGCTTCAAATGCATTAGCGAGTGAAGAGGGTACTAAAAATATTAGTACATTAAATGATGAAGTAGAAACATTACAAGAAGAGCAAAATCAAGGAAATCTTTTTGTAAACTTCTTCAATAAACTATTTGGTTCAAAATAAAAAGGTAAAAAATGTATAAAAATATAAAATTATTAAATTCAAAAGAAGATGTAAATCTTAAAGTATCAGCTATCAAAGCTTTTAAATATGCAGAAAAAATAAAACAGGTAATTATTACCGTAGATGAGTTCTTTAAAGCTGCTAAGTCACAGCCTATTCTTTTTACTAAGAATGAGTCGGGTGAATACTTTGCTTCGACACTATTGGGATTAGAACAAAAAAATGATTTTGTAAATAGTAAAGGTGAATGGGAAAAATCGGAATATATACCAGCTTATATAAGAAGATATCCATTTATATTTATTCAAGAAAAAGAGACTTTAGCTTTAGCGTATGATAGTGATTGTAAAGAGATTAACGAGGAAAAGGGTCAAAGTTTTTTTAACGAAGATGGAACTTCTAGTGAGTATGTAACAAATGTAATAAAGTTTATGGAAAGTTTTCAAAAATCTTCGATAGTTACTTCAGCATTTGTAAAAGAGTTAGATGAGTTAGGAATATTAGAGGATACAGATGCAAATATACAAGTTAAGGGAAAAAAACTTGCATTTACAGGGTTTAAAAGAGTCAATGAAGAGAAACTTAATTCTTTAAATGATGAACAAATAATGAAATTAATAAAAAATGGTTCATATAAGTTGATTGTAGCACATCTTATGTCTATGAGTAATTTTGAGAAGTTAATTTCTTTACAAAAGTAAGGAGTAGCATATGAAAAAAACAACTCTAAGTAGTGTAGTTTCAGGTGTATTAGCATCTATACTGTTATTTAGTGGGTGTTCTAGTGGCGATGCTGAGATAGTTGCTTCTTATCGTGGTAAAGCAGTAGATGGTTATATTGCAAATGCTTTAGTGTATCATCAAGGCTATAAAGATGAAGGAGATATAACTGATGAAAGTGGTGAATTTTCTTTAAGAAAACGAGAGACAAAAATTATATTAGAACCAAGATATGATGAAACTGGAAACTGTTTAACTATAGATATAACAACTGGATTCCCTTTTACAAAAGTTCTTTCTGCTCCTTCAGATTATGCTGTTGTTACTCCTCTAACAACAGTACTTGCTGAGACAGAAACAACTATAGAAGAGTTAGCAAAAGCTTTAGATCTTAATATTTCTCAAGCAGATAAGATACTACGCTTAGATCCTGTAGATGTTATGAATAGTGATAGGGATGCTTTAGAGAAAGAGGAAGCAAGTAAGATTTTTACTAAAGGTGTTATTTTAGAGAAACAACTTGAAATTTTGTTGAGTGATAAAAATATTTTTGATGGAAATAGCACAAGTGAACTATTAGAAAATAAATCTATTATGATTGATGCTATCTTCAATACAATAGAGGAAAAAGATAGTACAGAATTTGATACTATTTCAGCTGATGAACTCGCTAGTGCTTATGCAACAGCATCAGTTGTAAAAAATGAAAATATTGATTTAACAAGTAATAATGCAAGAGCTTCAAGAACAATCATAACTCAAATAGCATCAAAGTTAAATGATGGATTAGAAGATATAAATTATTTAGTTCCAACCTCTGGATATAACTTGGCATTAGCAATAGGAAAGGGAACAGCAGATTTATCTGAACTAACAATCAAACTACTTGATGTTAAACCAACATCAATTAATAGTGAAGTGGAAGAGATTTTAGATGCGGCAGCTTTTAAAGCAGTTTCTATAGTCTCTAATGCAAAAGCAGCGACTCTTATGGAGAGTGAAGGTGCTAATGAAGATGAGATACAAAAAATTCAAATTCAAGCTAAATCTGCAAGAGAATTAGCACAAATAAGATTAGATAACTCTACATTGATTAAAATAAATCCTGCTCCAACTATTGTTGATTTACAAACAGCTATTAATTTAGAAAGTACTGACACAGAGTATACTCTTAGTATTACAGTAGAGGATAAAGATGAAGATGGAAAGGATAGCTCATCTACAGCTCAATATATAGCAAGAATTAGTGGTGATATTGTAAAGTTTAAAGATAATAATAACAATGTTTTAATCACTTCAGAAGATCTACATTTATCTATAAATGGAGTTGGGAGTGCTAAAGTATTTATTGTACCAATGGATAATCAAAATAAAGTAGGCCTAGAACAAGAGATAACTTTTTCAATAAAGAGTAATGAAACAGAGAATCAAAAAACTCCATTAGCTCTTAATGTTTCTCAAGAGAGTTATACTTTTACTTCAACAGATGGTGTCCCAGATGTAAAAAAAATAGATATAAATCTTAATATTATCGATTCTGATGGAGATGGTGCATTAAAAGACCTAATTGTTACGAGTGCTAACACTGAAGTTGTACAGGTTGAGTATAGTGATGATTTAATAACTGTTTTTCCTATCTATAATGGAGATGCAAATATAACTGTAGATGCTGTTGATGAAAATAACTTAGTTACATCTAAAAAAATAGAGATAACTGTACAAGATGTTTCACTACCTCCAATACTTTCATATAAAGATGAAAAGATTCAAATAGTTAAAATTCCTCATGAAGTATCTTCTGTAGTATTTGAGTATATTATTGAAGACCCAGATGAAGATGATGTTACAAGGTTACAATCTATATATAGTAACAGTCCTACTATAAGTTGTGAAGATAATAGTACTCATATTAGCTGTACGGTAGATTCAGATACAGAAAAAGGTACTTACTCTATAAGTGCTATACCATTTGATGAAGGTTTAACAGGAGAGGTAGAGTCTATAGAGTTAACAATCTTTGAAGGGAATGTTGCACCAGAGTTAACACTTATAGGTGCATCATCTTTGACTATGGCTGCTATGAATAATGTAGAGGTTCTATTTGAGGTAGATGATTTAAATAGAGAGGATACTATCACTGTAACTGCTACAAGTAGCGATGAAACAATCGTAACTGTAGCGGTTATTGAAAATAAAATATCTCTAATATCTCAACCAAAGATAGGAACATCTATAATTTCAGTAGTAGCTTCAGATGGAGAGCTCTCAAGTGCTACAAAAACTTTTGAAGTCTCAACTGTCAATGAACTAGGTTCTCTTGTTCCAAAGCTTAAAGTAGTTCCTATTTTAGCAGAGGATGAATCTTTATTTGATGGAAGATATAAGATGAACAGTTTTAATTCTTCCTATAATATTGAATCGAATAAAATAATTGTTAACGGTGACATCAATGGTAGTTACTTCTTTTCAAATTTTGAGTTATCAGCAGATATTAATTTGTCTCAATTTGGTGGAAGTGATGAGACTCAGAGTTATGGCTTAGTTGTTGATATGGATGTTAAAAGAGAGGGTGAAGATTTTAGAGCGAGAGTTTTAGGATTTAAATTAAATAGTGAAATGGCACCATACAGTTGGGCATTAGCAACAGAGGAAGAGATCTGTAATGCAGGGTATAGTGAAGATAC
>JAYEGK010000081.1:0-49985 GCA_034716265.1 Campylobacterota bacterium | reverse complement strand
AAAATCTGTAAATGGATCTATATATCTCTCTTTTACTACTGCACACATCTCTTTTCCTTCCTATAACTTTTTTTATTTTCATATCCCTCTTCTGTTATGATAGTTTTTAATTCTTCTATAGTTGGAACTCTTCAAGTTTTCTCAAGGCATCTCTTGATTTTGTCATCACTCGAAACTCTACTCATCTTGAAGCACCATTTGCTCTAAAAACTGATGTAAGCCAATCAAAACTATTTAAAACCTCTGAACGATTGATAATAAAATTTAAAACTATAGTTCGATAAAAAAGCAGTTTGTTATATCTGATAAAAGTTTTTCTAATTCGTGAGAGTGAAAACCCCCTACCCCTGTCTCTTATTAAATCCAGAGGAGCCTCTCTTTGCACTACTAACAAACTCTTCCGAATACTCTTTTAGATACTTAGGGATAGCACGACCTTTTAGTTTCATCATATCCTCTAACATCTCTAATGCAACAGTTTGAGCGTCCAGTTTTTTGACCTCTGTTAGATATCTAAAGAGTAACTCCCCTAAACGTTGCAAAGATATTTTCCAAGTAGAGTCTGTTTGTTCATATATCCATAAACTAAACTGATGAAAATTTTTATATACACTCTCCTCTTTCCATAGTAAAATGATAGAACGTTTAAAGTTTCCACTATTGTATGTCAAATCCCAAAATCTTGCAAAACGTTTCATCATCTGAATATCGTTAAAGCTCAAATCTCTGTTTTTCAAAATATCATAAGGAGCTTTATCGCTATATACCATCTCAAACTCTTCATCGTGACGTTTTATATATGTTCCTGAGAGCTTTTTCAAAATCCCTATTTGGATCTCACAACTACTTAAGCTCACTAACTTATCTAAATTTTTACCAAAACTCTCTAAAGACTCCCCTGGTAATCCTACTATTAGGTCAAGATGTATATGGGTCTCTGTTTCATTTTCCAAAAAACCTACATTGCTATCTACTTTTTCTAAGTTGAGTACACGTGAGATATTATGAGCTACATCTAAATTCAGTGTTTGAATCCCTATCTCCAACTGCAAAGCACCATGAGGGAACTGTTTTATCTTCTCTCTCAATGACTCAGGGAAATGATCAGGAATAACCTCAAAATGCACAAAATAGTGTTCATCTTTATCTAAAAAAAAATCTAAAATTCTGTTTGCTGTTTTCATATTAAGATTAAATGTTCTATCTACAAACTTAAAATTTCTTGCCCCTCTATCCCATAAAACTTGAAACTGTTCTAGCACCTCATCAAGATTAAAAGCACGAACTTTCTCATCCATAGAGGATAAACAAAATTCACACTCAAAAGGACACCCTCGTGAAACCTCTACATAGATATAACGGTTCTGTATGTCGTGGTCACTATAATATTGGTAGGGGAGTTTTAGCTCTTTAAGATCTGGAACTGTCATCTTCACTATCTTCTCTTGTGGAGAAGTACCATCTATAATAGATTTACAAAGCTTATAAAATGCCTCATCCCCCTCCCCTTGAATGATAAAATCACTATCATCAAAATTGACACGAAAAGGAGTATAAGTAACCTCTGGACCACCTAAAACAATGGTTATTTTTGGAGATACTTTTTTGATAATATGAATAAGCTCAGCAACCTCTAAAGCATTCCATATATAAACACCTATACCGATAATATCTGGTTTATCTATAAGTATATTTTCAGCAATAGTTTGAATAGCATCGTTGATACTAAACTCTAAGATAGAGGTTTGTTTTTGAAGCTCTTGCATATTTGCATAGATATATCTTAAACCTATGGCGGAGTGTGTATATCTTGAGTTGAGAGTTGTTAAGATTATTTTTTGCATAGTGCAAGTCTAACATAACTTATGAGTCAAAAATTCCAACTCAGACGAAACCATAAAAAATCTTCTCTCTCTTTTTCATTAAGATTATATGAAATATCAAGATCCATACTGTTTTTAAAACTATATGTAAAACCTATTTTATTTTGCTGTAACTCATCTTGTAGATTTATCATATTTTTAAAATAGACACTCCCATATAACAGATCAAAAGGCTCTTTTTGAGTTATAAGTGTGACAATATAATCCTCTTCATCTTTTATTACATCAAAAGAGTTATAAAAATACTCACTGATAATAGTTAAATCGCTATCTGTTAAGTAACGAAATCCAAAAAGATAACTCGAAGAGAGATCTAAAATCTTTGCATACTCTGCATGAATCTCAAAATTTACTTCTAAGTTTTTTGAAAAATCTATACCTATCTTTTTATCTGCAACATCGGAGTAGTTATAGATTATATCGATATCTGTATCATAGAGTAGAAGATATAAACGAGCAGCTATGTTGTTAGAGTTTTTTTTATCTGTAACAGATTGATGATAGGCACTATTTAAACTCTCACTAGAGGGAAGATAGAGAAAATCAAAACTAAGATTTTTCAATTGTGTAGAGAAGCTTTTATTGTAGCTATATTTTACAATAGAGTATCCCTCTCTCGCCTGTGTCGGTTCCGATGGGTTTTTTACTCTATCAAAAAATGCAACGGGGTTAAAGAAGTAACCCTTTCCCCACTTAAGAGACTCTTTACCTATTAAAAAAGTATGATTTTGGGTAAGTTTAGATTCCACATAGAGTTCATCTATCTGAGAATAACCCTTATCTACTTGCTCTTTCCTATAATCATATCCAGCCATCAAAGAGGTTTTAAATCTAAAAAGATCATAGCTGTATAAAAAAACAAATAGGCCCTCTATATGAAGATTGTTATCTCTATCTTCTATCTTATCTTCTGCTCGTAGATACCCACTATACTCATAGGGTTTCTGCTCTATCGCATCCATATCAAAATCATATTCATCACCATAGAGCAGAAGGGTTACAGCTAGAAAACCTAAAACTATTTTTTTCAAGATTCTATCGTCTCAACTCAGATGCTTTTGCTAAGTTGTCAAGTGTAAACGATTCATCACTAAACTCTTTAGGTGTGATTTTTCCATAGATCATAATAGATTTATAACCCCTGTACATAGGGGATATAGTCTCTACAACTGATGGTCGATAGATAGAATCTCCAAAATCTTTTGGTTTTTTATAGTAGAGTGTTTTTATAAGCATCTTTGTTGATGTGTAGCACTCTATTTGGATCGGTGAGAGTGTTTTTTTATCCACTTGCATAAGAAGTTTGTCATAAGAGACTGTATCATTTTTCGCTTGTAACTCTAAGAGTAGATACTCCCCTTTATCCTCCTCTTTGACAACACTATACTCAGTAGAAAAATCTAGTCTCATGATGTCGGCATTGTTAAAAACTCCACCAACAACGGATTGCATAGAGGTGATTCTAAGTGGACGACCAACATTTGGGATATAAAGCCACATATTTTCTCCAACTCTTAGAGTTGCACGACCCTTTTCACTATCTGGAGCTAAAAAGAGTGAAACCATCTTATCTTTATCTTTTTTGGCTTGAAAAATCAGAAACTCCTTTCTCTCTCCATCGGGTTCAATGTTTATAAGCTTTTTATACATCTGTGCTGAAACAGGTGTTAGTTTCCTATCTATATCTTCAAGGATATTTGCACTTAGAATGATGCTAAGTGAGATTAAAAGTGTGATTAATTTCATAAAGTTCTCCTAGTTTTGTCTTAGAGCATCAACTGGGTTAAGTTTTGATGCTTTTCTTGCTGGTGATATTGAAGCGATGAGTGAGATTAAAATAACTATCACACTCACAATAAACACCTCATTAAAACCTAAAGTTGGATTGAGTGTTAGTCCATCTTGGCGACCAAATGAGAAAGTGATTCCCACCACATTGATAATCCAAACAATAATAAATGATAAAATAGACCCTACAATAGCACCAAACAGACCAAGCATGAGACCCTCAGTTAAAAACATTTTACTAATCGTAGCAGGTGTTGTACCCATAGCTGCCATAGTTCCTATCTCTTTGATTCGTTCATAAACACTCATCACCATCACATTTAAAATCGAGATTAGAACTATCGAGATTAGAATGATTTTAATAGATATATCCATAATATCTAACATCTTTACAATATTATAAAAGGGGCTTAATTTTTTCCAAGTGTGAATCTCAAAATTTGGAGAGAGTGGTTTTAAAAGTTTCATAGCTTTTTCTAAATCTGCTACATCTTTTAAACGAATCACAACCTCACTCACTTCCACCTCCCTTAGACGAAGAAGTTTTTTAACATCTTTTATATGGATATACCCATCTCTTCCCCCTGGTCCAGAGATAGGTTCTATCGTTCCTGCCACCTTAAAGTTTAGTCCATTTACCGAACCTCTTTGGTTTGTGGCCACAAGAACTACTGTATCATCTTTTTCAATTTTCATCCCCTTAGCGATAAGCTCAGGAACTAAAATTGAACCCTCTTTAAGTGAAGTTGTATCGATTCCACTTAGGCGAGATGAGAAAAGAGGAAGTGTTAAAGATTCTTTTATTGGGTCAATTCCATTGAGTCTTATTCCAGTTGAAGCTACATAGTTAGAAAACATTGAACCAAGCTTTAGACGAAATGTATAACTCTCTATATAGGGATTCTCATCTAAAAACTGAGTGATTTTATCTATCTGCTTTTCATTAAGATTCTTATCTAGTGGGAGGTTGTCAACAGAAGCGATATACCCCTTTTTATGAATCTGAATATGCCCTAGCATAGAATCTGTTACTTGGGAAACCATATAAGATTTGAAACTTCCAGATAAAGAGGCATAGACTAACACAAACATCACACCGATAGTTATTAAACTCGCTGTGAGCATAGTTCTTCTTGAACTTCTAAGAAGATTCCTAAACGATATTTTTATAATATTTTTCATGAGAATACCCTTTTATCATCAACTATCTCTCCATCAACAACAGTAATAATCCTATCTACTGCTGTTACAATCTTTTCATCATGTGTAGCGAAAATAAATGTAGTGTTAAACTCTTGTTGAATATTTCGCATAAGTGTGATGATTTGGTTTGATGTTTTTGTATCAAGATTTGCTGTTGGCTCATCAGCAAAGATAATTTTAGGGTTTGTTACTAAGGCTCTAGCAATCGCCACTCTTTGTCTCTGTCCACCTGAGAGTTGGTCGGGAAACTTATCTTTTTGATCTAGCATATCTACCTCTTTGAGCAGTTTCAGAACTCTTTTTTCTCTCTCATCTTTAGCAATATTTTGAATCATCAAAAGAGGATACTCTATATTTTCATATACACTCAAAACTGGTATAAGGTTAAAACTTTGAAAAATAAAACCGATATTTTTACCTCTAAAGTTTGCTAACTCCGTTGTACTTAAAACTGTTACATCTATATTATCGATTATCACTTTACCCGTAGTTGGTTTATCTAAACAGCCAAGAATATTTAAAATAGTACTCTTTCCACTCCCACTAGGTCCAACAATAGCGATAAACTCACCATACTCAATAGTTAGATTTAACTTTTTAATAACTGTTAAATCAACTTCACCCATCCTATAAACTTTTGTTACATCTCTATTTTCAATCATTCAATACACTTTCATATTAATATTTGTATAAGATTTTAGCAGTTGATAATTAACTCATTATTAAGTATCAACTGCTAAAATCATCAGATGAAAAAAATTATAGATGAACCCTTACTACACTTTCTTCTCCTTGGATTTTTACTTTTTCTCTATTACGAAATTAACACACCAGATAGTGAAAATCAAAACAAAACTATTATAGATATCTCTACAAATGAGATTGCAAAGATGAAAACAGAGTATAAAAATGAGTATGCCAAAGAGATAGATGAAAACCATCTTCAAGCCTTAATAGCTAAAAAATATTATGAAAAACTTCTTATAGATGAAGCTATCTCTCTAACTCTTCATACTCAAAATGAAACTATCACACAAAAACTACTCCAACAGATGGAATCTATAATGCTTAGTAGTGACCTAAGTGAACCCTCTGAAAAAGAGTTATATGACTACTATATAAAAAATCAAAAGGAGTATTCACAGATAAACACCCTCTCCTTTTCTCAAGTATTTTTCTCAAATAGAGCAGATAAAAAGATAGCCCCCACTCTTCAACTTTTACAGATAGCAGATATAACTCCATCAAAAGCATCCTCATTTGGAGAAACAACCACTCTTGCTAACTCTTTAAAAAATATCAACTACGAGGAACTAAAAGAGCAGTATGGAAACTATTTTGCATCTCAAATCTTTAAACTCAAACAGGGTATATGGCATAAAGAGATACTCTCCAAACATGGGGTACATCTTATATATATTTCAGATAAAAATATATCTACTCCCTACCCATTTGATGAAGTTCAAGATAGAGTTTATAAAGATTATCTCCAAGAACAAAAAAAGAGTAAAAAAGATGAATCTTATAAACTTATATCTGCTCAATTCCTTTTGAGGGTTGAGGAGTAGATGTTTATAAGATTTTTTGTACTCTATACTGTACTTTTCTCCTTCACTACACTTTTTGCACATCAAACAGGTTTATCCTATGTAAATATCACGGAAGATGAAAGTAATAATATAGACATTATCTATAAAAAACCTCTTGGCGACACAAAAAGTGATGATATCTATCTTCACTTTCCAACAGAATGTGTCAAAGTATCTGAAAAAAAACAGATTGTAATCCAAAATTTTATCGTCAATGAGTACCGTCTTTGGTGTGGTGACAAGGGACTTCTTAACTCTCGTATATGGGTCGATGGCTTAGTTGCTAGTGATAGAGGTATCCTTATCCGATATGAAAAGGGCGAGATAGTAGATAAATCTTTACTACGTGCTACAACACCCTATATACATATAGATTATAAAAGTAGTGATTTTGAACTGTTTATAGAGTATACAAGCCTTGGAATAGTTCATATATTGGAGGGATTTGATCATCTTCTCTTTGTATTTGCTCTGTTACTTTTAGCGATAACAAAAAGAGCTTTACTTTTTGCCATAACAGCATTTACACTCTCACACTCAATAACGTTAGCTTTTGGGATACTTGGTATAGTAACCGTTGATATACTCTATGTAGAAGCGATGATAGCACTCAGTATAGTTTTTTTAGCAAGAGAACTTTTAACAGATAATAAAGAATCTCTCACTCGAAAACATCTAGGATTTGTAACATTTATCTTTGGTCTTCTGCACGGTTTTGGATTTTCTAGTGTTTTAGCATCTATAGGTTTACCACAAGATGAGATACCACTCTCCCTATTTGCATTTAACTTAGGGATAGAACTAGGTCAAATCCTTTTTATCTCTGTTGTTGGGGCTATCCTTTTACTGGTAAAAAGATATATTGTTGAGTACGAAAAAACTCTTTATAAATATATAGCCTATTTTATAGGAGGAGTCTCCTCCTACTGGTTGATTGAAAGGGTTGGTGGGTTTTAGTGGTATACTTACAAAAAAATGAGGGTATATAATGTCAAAAATCACAGTTACAGATCAAGAAGCACTTGATTATCATCAGTTTCCACAATCTGGAAAAATTTCAGTAGAGAGTTCAAAACCAGTAAATACTCAAAAAGATCTATCATTAGCCTATACTCCAGGTGTTGCTGTCCCATGTTTAGAGATAGAAAAAAATCCTGCAGATGCTTATAAATATACTGCAAAAAATAACCTTGTAGCTGTTGTAACAAATGGTACAGCTGTTTTAGGGCTTGGAAACATAGGTGCTTTGGCCGCAAAACCTGTGATGGAAGGAAAGGGTGTTTTATTTAAGAACTTTTCAGGATTGGATTGTTTTGATATAGAACTTGATACTGAGAGTGTTGATAGATTTTGTTCTGTTGTAACTGCTATGGCTCCTACATTTGGAGGTATAAATCTAGAAGATATAAAATCTCCAGAGTGTTTTGAGATAGAGCGAAGACTTGTAGAGGAGCTTGATATTCCTGTAATGCATGATGACCAACATGGTACAGCTGTTATCTCAGCTGCAGCTATTCTCAATGCATGTGAAGTAACACATAGACGTATAGATGACCTTAAAATCGTTGTAGTTGGTGCTGGAGCAGCTGCAATATCTTGTGCAAAACTCTATCGACATATGGGAGTAAGAGAGATCTATATGTTAGATTCTAAAGGTGTTATACACAATGGAAGAGGTGATTTAAATGATTTCAAACGTGAGTTTTCTTCACCTCACTATATGACCCATGCTGAAGCTTTTCAAAACACTGATGTTGTGGTAGGTTTATCTCGCCCTGGAACATTCAGTGTTGAAGATATCAAACTGATGGCCAAAGACCCTATCGTTTTTACCTTAGCAAACCCTACACCAGAGATTTTCCCTGATGATGTTAAAAAAGCGAGACCAGATGCTATCATAGCAACAGGAAGAAGTGACTTTGACAATCAAGTAAACAATGTTCTAGGTTTCCCATATATCTTTAGAGGTGCGATGGACGTAAGAGCTAAAAAGATAAATATAGAGATGAAAGTAGCTGCAGCAAAAGCTCTTGCAGATTTAACAAGAAAAGATGTTCCTGAATATATAAATGAACTGTATGGTAAAGAAGTAAAGTTTGGTAAAGAGTATCTTATCCCTAAACCGTTCGATAAAAGATTGATTGTGGAGATATCAAGTGCAGTTGCAGTTGCCGCAATAGAAAGTGGTTCTTCAACAATGAAAAATTTTGATATTAAAGCTTATAAACTAGAGTTGGCTACTAAGATTTGATATAATTTGCAAATTCGATAAAAAGAGCCTTAATGATACAGTTAACAAACATCTCAAAAAACTTCGCTTCACAAGAACTTTTTAATAATCTTAGCTTCAAACTAAACGGGGGAACTCGTGTTGGTTTAGTAGGAAGAAATGGAAGTGGAAAATCTACTCTTTTCAAGATGATTTTAGGAGAAGAAACTCCCGATAGCGGAGATATAATTATTCCTAAAAATTATAAGATAGGAACACTAAAACAGCATCTTACATTTAGCGAAAAAACTCTTCGTGAAGAGTCTGCTTTAGCACTTGAAGATGAGATGAAGTATGATGTTTATAGAGTTGAAAAAATTCTCTTTGGTTTAGGTTTCACACAAGAGGACTTAGAAAAAGACCCTCTCTCTTTTTCTGGTGGGTATCAGATACGTATCAACTTAGCAAAGCTTCTAGTAACTGAACCAAACCTTTTACTTCTTGATGAACCTACTAACTACCTTGATATTGTCTCTTTACGATGGTTAAAAAACTTTTTAAGAGCTTTTGAGGGTGAGTTAATCCTCATAACACATAACCGTGATTTTATGGATAGTGTTTGTACACATACAATGGGTCTTGTTCGTAAAGATATAGAGATAATCCAAGGGGATACTCATAAATTTTATGAGCAACTCTCCTCAAATGATGAACTCTATGCAAAACAAAAAGTAGCTCAAGATAAAAAGGTAAAAGAGTTAGAGGAGTTTATAGCTAAAAATAAAGCTCGTGCGTCAACAGCCTCTCTTGCTCAGTCAAAAGTGAAACAGTTAGAGAAGATGGATCTGATGGATGATTTGGCATTTGACAACTCTCTTGAGTTTAACTTCAATTTTAAAGAAACACCCTCAAAGATAATGCTAGAGGTTGAGAACCTAGCTTTTGGTTATACAAAAGAAAATCTTCTCTTTAAAGATATAAGTTTTCATATTAAAAAAGGGGAGTGTTTAGGGATTATTGGAAAAAATGGGAAAGGAAAATCAACCCTTCTCAACACTCTCTCAGGAGAGTTACAACAGCGTAAAGGCGAAATAAACTCTCATCCCTCTATCTCCTCTGCACATTTTGGTCAAACAAATATAGCAAGACTCCATCCAAATGCTACTGTAACAGAAGAGATCCATTCAGCCAACACAAAACTCTCCACACAAACTATAAGAGCTATCGCAGGGTCGATGATGTTTAGTGGAGATAGTGCCGATAAAAAAGTCTCTCTACTCTCAGGGGGAGAAAAATCACGTGTTATGCTCGGTAAAATCTTAGCACGAGATGTAAATCTTCTCCTTTTAGATGAACCAACCAACCACCTCGATATCGATTCTATTGAAGCCCTTACAAAAGCTATACAGAAGTTTGAAGGTGCAACTATTATTGTTACCCACTCCGAAGAGCTACTTCGTCGTGTATGTGATAGACTTATTATATTTGCTAAAGATGGTGCAGAGTATTTTGATGGGGGGTATGACCTCTTTTTAGAAAAAGTTGGCTGGGAAGATGAAGAAAATGAGGAGAAAGTAAAAGTAGCTCCAAAATCCAATAATAAAGAGAATAAAAAACTTAAAGCTGAATTGGTACGTGAAAGAAATAAAATCACCTCTCCTTTGAAAAAAAAGATAGAAAAGTTAGAACATAAGATAATGCAACTAGAGGAGAGTTTAGAACTACATCACCAAAAGCTTATAGAAGCTTCAAATAGTGGCGATAGTGCCGTGTTGATGGAACTCTCTAAAACTGTTTCTGATGAGGAGAAAGAGGTTGAAGTGATGTTTGAAGAGTTTGAAGAGCTTTCTATGAATCTTGAGGAGATTAATGAGGGGTTTGAGGGGAAGATAGAGGCATTAACTTAACCCTCAAAGGTTGTGTCGCCTCCTTATGTTGCTGACTTTACTTTCATCTTATCTCTCATTTTTTCATACTCTTTTACTTTTTCAGGTAACATCTCAGATATACCAGTAATCTCTTTAATAACTTTGAGATAGTCATCTGTTGAGGCGATATCAACTCCATTTATGAAACACTCTTCAATACTCTCTTTTACAACAGTTTCTATGTCTGCTCCACTATATCCCTCTGTTTTATCTGCTAACTTACTAAAATCGATTCCTTTGATATGTTTTATATCTTTTTTTCTATTTAAGATATGAACTTCAAATATCTGTTTTCGTTCCTTTTTATTTGGAAAATCTACAAAAAACACTTCATCAAATCGCCCTTTTCTCAGTAGTTCTGGAGGTAAATTTGATATATCATTAGCCGTTGCTATAACATAAACTTCACTTGTTTTTTCCTGCATCCATGTTAGAAAATATCCAAAAAGTCTTGTAGCAACTTCACTTCCATGACCACCAGAACCTATTCCTGTAAATGATTTTTCTATCTCATCTATCCATAAAATACAGGGGCTTATCGCTTCGGCTTGAGTGATAGCTTTTCTCATATTTCCCTCACTCTCTCCTACATATTTACCCATAAGCCGACCTATATCAAGTCTTAGAAGTGGAATATTATCAAAAAGAAGTGCTGTAGCTTTTGCTGTAAGTGACTTTCCACACCCTGGCATTCCAACAATAAAAGCACCTTTTGGAGTATCTACACCATACTCTTTTGCTCTTTTCATATCCTTAAAAACTAAAGATTTTTTCTTTAACCACGATTTAAGAGTATCAAGTCCCCCTATATCATTTACATTCAGTTTCGTTTCGACCATCTCTAAGATACCACTTTTTCGAATAATCTGTTTTTTCTCCCCTGCTATAAGAAGTTTAGATGTTTCAAAATTGAGGTCTCCATTTTCTTGCATCGTAAGATTAAGAAGCATATTTATCTCATTTTCACTGAGTCCTTTGAGTGCTGAAGCTAAAAGTTCTAACTCTTTTTTCTCTATCTCCTCCTCATAAAGAGTGATAAATTCATTGATAATAGTTCTAATCTCATCAACACGAGGCAGATCTATCTCAAAAATAGTAATATACTTTTCAAGTTCTAAAGGTATTTTGACAATAGGACTTATCATAATAATATTTGCATAAGCATCCTCATCTACCAATATTTTATGTACTATCTTTTTAAGCATAGAGATTATCTTTTGATTTTGAGGATGTGATGATTCTAAAAATGAGTGTATATCTTTGAGAACGATAAAAACCTCATCAAGCTCCTCCGTACCTAAAACATAAGGCTCTAAAAACTCTTCAAGGCTCTCTTGGTTTATCAAACTCCACATATCTACTTTTTTATCATCAAACTCTTTAAGAGCCTCATCTACTTTCATCTCTTCATAAGCATCGATATAGATAATGGGGTATCCAGCTTCTATAAATGGTTCTATCTTTTTTTTAAGTTTATTCATTTTTTTCCTTTCACTTTTTCTACTTCTTGAACAGTTAAACCACTAATTAAAGAGATAGTTTTTATATCTAAGCCTTGCTCTAAAGATTTATTTACTAAAGATATTGTTGCCTCTTCTACACCTTGCTCAATCCCTTGCTCAATCCCTTGCTCAATCCCTTGCTCAATCCCTTGCTCAATCCCTTCTAACTTAGCACTCTCCAACTCACTAAAACGTTTACCCTCTTGCATACTTACATAATCATATACTTCAAGCTCATCCTCATTCCAACTATACATTTTTGCACTCAAAAATGCTGTTTTAAATGCTTCTATATTCTCATATTCTGGAGGTATAATCTCTAAATCTTCTGCATTTTTAATAAAATATATCCACTTTTTTGCTATCGTATCGCATTCACTCAAAGTAAGTTTAAACTTCTTTAACTCTATAAAATTAAATTCAAAATCTTTTACCTCTTGTTTGAGAGTTTTCTCATCCAATATAAGATGACGAGAGAGATACTCCTCTGTTTCAAAAATAGCAAAATCTAATATCCCTATAAAATATACTTTTTTGAGTTTATAATAGTCTTGTGCTTTTTTTATCTGATTTATATATGATTTTGATGTATAATACAAACTTCTTTTTGCAAAATTTATATCCCGTTCTACTTGCATCTCTACTATAAACTCTTCATCATCTTTATTTATCGCTTTTATATCTAATATAGTGTTTTTTAAATCTTTTATCTTTGGCACTTGATAGGGATTTGCGATAGTGACACTTTTAATAAGTTTACTCTTTTTAAAATCCAATATAGAGTTTAAAAATGATATTAAAACCTCTGTTTTTGTTTCATCTCCAAATATCTTCTTAAATGCTATATCGTTCTTTGGATCTGCAAATCTCATTTTTTATCCCTTATTATTTTTATATAATTTTTAACCACTTCAGAGCAAATAATCAAAGTTATTGTCTGCCTCTAACACAACGAACATAATACTCATTACTCTTAGAAATGTAGTACGCATCGCCACCGTGGATATAGACGTTCCAAGCGTAAGAACTATCCGATACAAACTCAGAAGAAGACCAATAACTGTAAGATGCGAAATTTAAACCATCTTTATAATAGTAAACTGCTTCTAACTCCTCCTTATTCGGTACTCTCCAATCATCATAGCCACCATAATTTTCCTCATTTAATCTTTGTGCTACCGTTCCAATATCATCCCATCTATACTTTTTGCCATCATCCTCTGTAGCCCATACTAAACCTGTCTCTTTATCTTTAAAAGTTAAATGTTGAAGATTTAATCTGTTTTGCAACTTTTTATTCTCTTTTTGACATTGAATAAATAAAATATCATTTTTACTATCTTCTGCATTAGAGTTTTTTAAAACTTCATAAATCTCTATCTCATCTAGTAACTCTTTTTGCTCTATCTCCATAGTAAAAATCTCACATAACTTTTGTGCTATCTCTTTGAGAGTTAAAGATTTATCTACACTTTTTACCACTTCAAACTCTTGATACTTCCGAACTTTTAACCACTTTTCCAGCTTCCCACTCTCAAAATGCTCTAAAAGATCTAAAAGATTGAAATTTTCTTGAATATCTTCTACTCTTTTACACTTTTGTCCATCTACTAAGAGATTGAATTTTACTAGTTTTGCCATTTTTTTATTCCTTGTTTTTATTTACCAAAACTTCAAAGAACTAACTGCATTTGAAATAGCACTTCCCACACTCTTAACTGTCGATGCCACACTCTTTAAAACACTACTCACACCAGAAACAACTTTTGTCGCACCTTTTGCTATCACTTCGCCTACACTACTTCCTGCTATTCCTCCTAATACTCCCCCTATAACTCCACCAATAACTGTACCAACAATAGGAACTGCTGAACCAACTGTTGCCCCTAAAACTGCTCCTTTTCCTGCTCCAACTATTCCACCAATAGCAGATCCACTTACCGATGCCATCTCTTTCATCCCCTCTTTAAATCCTATCTCCCCTTTACCCATTTTCCAAAGAACTTTGACATTTTCTACCCCTACATAAGCGATATTTGCAATTTTACCAATAGGTGTATTTTTAGCTAAAGTGCCTATAAAACCTTTTCTTACGGCGATAGTAACACCTGTTGTTACTGCTGTTTGTATCCCTATACTTTTTGCACCACTCCAACTACTTTGTAACCACTCTTTTACATCTTCACTTGTCTCTTTATTTGGCTTTCCTGTTAAACTGTTCCATATTCTACCTCCTAATATCCGTCCACCTTGAATAAGCGAACCCATAACAACACTTTTTCCCGTCTCTCTTAATATACTTTTTGTTATCTCTGTTTTACTCAGCTTATCCCAGTTTCTCTCTTGAAAATCTTTCTCTTTTTTAAGTTTTTTTGCTATCTCTTTAGACTCTTTGTAAGTGATAGCACCTTTTCTTATAAGGTTTTTAGCTTGTTTTGGGTCAGTTACTCCCTCTACTTGACCAGCTTTTATACGCTCTTGCATTGCACTAACAGCTTCATCATATTGGTCACTAGGAACTTCAAGTTGCATAGGTTTTCCATCTTTACCTATGTATCTATATTTACCATCTTTAAATGTTGAATTGACCGTACCTTTAGCAGTCTCATAATACTTTGTTTGTATCTCTTGACCATTAACGATTCTATCTGCACCATCTTTAGCATTGTTTGTTCCCTCGTGAATAACATCATTATTTTTAACAGCATCTTCAAGATTTGCCATATCTTCAGCAACTAAACCGTGAGTAGGGTGTTTTTCATCATAGTATCGATAATGTACAAAGTTAGTGTTTACATCTTTAAGTGCATCTTCTACTTTCTGTCCATAGTTTCCAACACTTACGATATTAGCAGATTTAGCCCCATCCTCTATCTTTTTTGCCATCCAACTTTGAGTAGTTTTTCCTTTAGAGAGGTGTGTCTGAAGCTCCTCTCTATTTTTATTAAAAAGAGTGATATTTTCAACTATCTCTTTTGCATCTTTTTGAATTGTCACCTCATCGCTAAACTCTTGAGGATACTTTTTAAACTCCTCCTCCACCCAAACCTGTAACCTTTGCTCTTTAGGTTTATTTGAATAGGAGTAGAGAGTATCTTTAAGTATTTGAGCTGTACCCTTAGCATTCTCCTCACTACCAAAAACTTTTAAAGCCTCTTTTTCATCAATTTTTTCTAAATTTTCTATCACTTCAACATCTATTATCTCTCGTTTCATTTTCTATTTCCTAGGTTTTTATAAAATTTTCTAAATTACTCATCAATACTAAAACGTACCCCTGCAAAGATAGAGGCATTAAATTAATCAAACCAATCCTTCATCTTCGCCTTAGCTTTCTCTTTTACATCTTTATCTATATAAGATGCAACAACTGTTACTGCTCCTGCTAAAACAGTTAAATCATCTCCATAACCTACAACAGGTAAAAGATCAGGTATCAGGTCGATAGGAAAAATAAAATAACCCAATGCACCGATAATAACCGCTTTAGCCTTAGTAGGTATCTCAGGTTTTTGCATCGCATAGTAGAGTTTTAAAACCGTTTCAATCACCTCATATCCAGCAACTTTTGCATAACTCTTCAGTTTTTTAAAAAGAGCTCTATCTGAGTAGTTCTCTTTATATTTTTCCATATTATCTCTCATTTTTTACACTCTCTTTATTCTAATGTATGAAGAAAAAGTTGCACAAATGCAGTGTTAAACTTAGGTGCCATCTTTTCATCTTTCATCATTAATTTTAAAGCATTAAATGAATTATATGCTTTTCTCTGAGGTCTATTATTTGTAAGTGCGTCGAAAACATCAACAATAGCTAAAATAGAAGCACAGTTACTAATCTCCTCCTCTTTTAGATGGTGTGGATAACCACTCCCATCATTACTTTCGTGATGATGTATAACGGCATCAATTATGTAGGGGTCTAAAATTTGATTATGTTTCATAATTTCAACACTATATTGTGAATGGAGATGAATTTTTTCAAGCTCAGCAAGGGAGAGTTCCTCCTCCTTATCGATAATATCACTATTTATTTTTTTAATACCCACATCATGTAAAAGTGCTGATATCCCTAACCTTAAAAGTTTATTTGTTGTAAAATGAAGTGCATTTCCAAGATTAACAGCATAAATAGCAACATGTAAAGAGTGGTCAGCCAACTCGTTAGAGTTCTTAAAACTAGGCATTATATTTTTTAAATATCTATTGTTATCGTGAATCAGATAGATAATAGCTTTAATAAGTTGAGTGACATCTTCAACCTTGATGATATTATCATCAGAGTTTAAAAAATTTGAAAATATCTCCTCATTAATTGTATATAAAAAATCAAGAATTTTTATATAATCCTCTTGATAATATCGTACATGATATTTAAGACTATGGGGGTTTAACTCCTGTTTATATTGATCTTTTTTTGCTATATAAAGTGCATTTTGTCTTTGTAATTTTTGCATAAGAGTAGATGTAAGAACAGTTCCATCTTCAATTAGTATAAGATACCCACCTTTAGACTTCATAAAGATATCAAATATAAGATAGTCACCAACTTTTACAAAATCCATATTTAATGTTTTGTAATCATCAACAAGATTTAAATCTTTTTGTAATATTTTCATAAGATTATTATATCTATTCTCTAATTTTAACTTTCTTTAATAAAAATATTACCTTCTTTTGTGTATAATCCACTTCCGCTTTGCTACTTTAACATAAAGCTAAGAGTATTTCTATCTATATATGGTTTATATTGATAAAAGTATTGGCAAGCTAAATATTGTTTGCCTACAAGCAGCAAAGACAAAGATAAAAGGACTTTCAATGAAAGTACGTGCTTCAGTAAAGAAGATGTGTGATGACTGTAAAGTTGTTAAAAGAAAAGGCATTGTAAGAGTAATCTGCAAAGTTAAAAAACATAAACAGAGACAAGGATAACCATGGCTCGTATTTCTGGTGTTGATTTACCTAAGAAAAAAAGAATAGAGTATGGTTTAACATATATCTATGGTATAGGTTTACATGCTTCACGTCTAATTTTAGATGCAACAGCTATAGACTATAACAAAAGAGTTTTCGAATTAAACGAAGACGATGTAGCTGCAATTACTGCGGAGATCCGTGCTAACCATATGGTTGAAGGTGATCTACGTAAGAAAGTTGCAATGGATATTAAGGCTCTTATGGATTTAGGTTCATATAGAGGTCTACGTCACCGTCGTGGTCTTCCATGTCGTGGTCAAAAAACTAAGACAAATGCGCGTACTCGTAAGGGTAAACGTAAAACTGTCGGCGCAGCGTAAGGGATTATAGTATGGCAAAAAGAAAAGCTGTTAGAAAAAAAGTAGTAAAAAAGAATATTGCACGTGGTATCTGCCACATTGCTGCATCATTCAATAACACTCTTGTAACTATTACTGATGAGATGGGTAATATGATTGCTTGGAGTTCTGCTGGTTCTTTAGGATTTAAAGGTTCTAAAAAATCAACTCCATTTGCTGCACAAGCTGCTGTTGAAGCTGCTGTTGAAAAAGCACAAGTACATGGTATTAAAGAGCTTGGTATTAAAGTTCAAGGTCCTGGTTCAGGTCGTGAAACAGCTGTTAAAGCTGTAGGTGCTATCGAAGGTATCCGTGTTACATTTATGAAAGATGTTACACCATTACCACACAACGGTTGTCGCGCGCCTAAGCGTCGTAGAGTTTAAGGAGATTACTGATGGCAAGATATAGAGGTCCAGTAGAAAAGATCGAAAGAAGATTTGGTGTTAGTCTTAACCTTAAAGGTGAGCGTCGTTTAGCTGGTAAATCAGCATTAGAAAAAAGACCTTATGGTCCTGGTCAACATGGTCAGCGTCGTAAGAAAGTTTCTGAGTATGGTTTACAACTTAATGAGAAGCAAAAAGCAAAATTTATGTATGGTGTTTCTGAGAAGCAGTTCCGTGCACTATTCGTAGAAGCAAAAAGAAAAGATGGTAATACAGGTACAAACCTTGTTACTCTAATTGAGCAAAGATTAGATAATGTTGTTTATCGTATGGGTTTTGCTTCAACTCGTCGTTTTGCTCGTCAACTTGTTACTCATGGTCATCTTTTAGTAGATGGTAAAAAACTTGATATCCCTTCTTACCGTGTTAAACCAGGTCAAAAGATAGAAGTTCGTGAAGCAAGTAAGAAAAATGTTCAAATCATTCGTGCTATGGAATTAACTAATCAAACAGGTTTAGCTCCATGGATCGATATCGATGCTGATAAAGTGTTTGGTATTTTTACTCGTTTGCCAGAACGTGATGAAGTTGTTATTCCAGTTGAAGAACGTTTAATCGTTGAACTTTACTCGAAATAGTAATTATTAAAAAGGGCGTTTGAGAATGAAAAAAATTAAAACTACTCCACTTGCTCCTCAAGAGTTTGAGGTAGAAGAGATTGGTGAGAATGAAGCTAATATTATGGCATATCCGTTTGAAACGGGTTATGCTATCTCTTTAGCTCATCCACTTCGCCGTTTTTTATTAAGCAGCTCAGTTGGTTATGCTCCTATAGCTATTAAAATTGAGGGAGCAAAACATGAATTTGATTCTGTTCGTGGTATGCTTGAAGATATTTCAGATTTCATCTTAAATCTTAAAGAGATTCGCTTTAAATTAAATGATGGTGTAACTGAAGCAGAGATAAACTACAGCTTTACAGGTCCATGTACTATTACTGGTACAGATCTTAATAACGATGAAGTTGAAGTAGTAACACCTGAAGCACCTCTTGCAACTCTAAATGAAGATTCTACACTTAACTTTAGCATTCAAATTGCTCAAGGTATTGGATACACTCCAAGTGAAGATACTTTTGAAGAGCTAGAAGATGGTTATATCGCTTTAGATGCATACTTTACTCCTGTTAGAAGTGCAACATATAAGATAGAAAATGTACTTGTTGAAGATAATCCTAACTTTGAAAGAGTTGTTTTAAATATTAAAACTGATGGTCAAATTACACCATTAGATGCATTTAGAAACTCTTTAGAGGTTATGTATGCTCAACTAGCTGTATTTAATTCTGAAATCAGTATCAAAGCTCCTGTAACTATCGAAAGAGTTGAAGAAAATCAAGATATTAAAAGATTGTCTACTCATATCGATAGTTTAGGTTTAAGCGCTCGTAGTTTTAACTGCCTTGATCGCTCAAATATTAAATTAATTGGTGAAATAGCATTGATGAGTACTAACGACTTAAAAAATGTTAAGAACCTTGGTAAGAAATCATATGATGAGATCGTAGAAAAAGTGCAAGAGTTTGGTTTTGCAGTTGGTGCCGATCTTGGAAGTGATGTTGTTACTGCATTAAAAAAGAAAATCGAAGCCGTATAGGCATCACAAGAGGATAACAGATGAGACATCGTCATGGATACCGTAAACTAGGTCGTACAAGTGCACATCGTGCTGCTCTACTTAAGAACCTTAGTATTTCGTTAATTGAACATGGTAAAATAGAAACTACTGCTATTAAAGCTAAAGAACTTCGTTCTTATGTTGAAAAACTTATTACAGTTGCAACTAAAAATGATTCTAATGCACATAGAACAGTATTTGCTGCGCTTCAAAGTAAAGAAGCGACTAACAAATTAGTAACTGAAATTGCACCTCAGTATGTTGATCGTGCTGGTGGATACACTAGAGTTACTAGAACTAGAATTCGTCGTGGTGATGCTACTACTATGGCGTTTATCGAATTAGTATAATTCGATAAATTATTGGGCTTTAGCCCAATACCCCTTTTCAACCTTCCACATTCTAAAATACTTCAATTTAACAAAAAAGTGAGACATTATGAGTAATTTCGCATTTGGAACTTATAGAATTAGTGATTTAAATCCACAACATATTGCAACATTAAAAGAGGCTATCTCTTCAGGTATCACGATGATAGATACATCCTCTAACTATATGGATGGTGGAGCTGAACGTGCTATCGCTCTAGCTTTAAGAGATTTTTCTGATGATAAGAAAAAATCTATAGAGATAGTAAGTAAATTTGGATATATTCAAAACAGCAATATGCAACGTCATAAAGAGCAACCCTTTGAAGATGTTGTAAAATATAGTGAGAGTTGCTATCACTCTATCTCTAAATCATTTATGCAAGATCAACTTACAGAGAGCCTCAAACGTTTAGAGTTAGATACACTCGATTGTTACCTCATTCATAACCCTGAATATTATCTTTTAGATGCCATCAATAGAGATATAAAAGAGGAGGATCGTCTTGATGAGATCTATAGACGAATATCAGATACTTTTATCGCTTTGGAGGAGGAGGTTATTAATGGTAGAATCCTCTCCTATGGTATCAGTTCAAACAGCTTTTCTAAAAAACCAACAGAGTTAGACTTTTTGCCCTATGAAGATCTTATCACATTAGCACAAGATGCTGTTAAATATGTTGGTGGGAAAAAACACCACTTTACAACAATAGAACTTCCTATAAATCTTTTAGAAAGGGATGGTTTAAAATGTGCAACTTGGGCAAAGAAAAATGGTCTACGAGTTTTAACAAATAGAGCTTTAAATGCTAGTTCCAATGAGTTGATGTACCGATTAGCAGATTATGATGAAAGTAGAGAGTATTATCATCATTTTAATGAGTTGATGGAGGTAACTGATAACAGTTCCCTAAAATCACTCCACACACTTCTTCAACAGCTTGATGATTCTAAACATAAATTTGGTTGGATAGGGGATTATGATTCATTTCTCTACTCTCAGATTATTCCACATATTAAAAAATCGTTAGAAAAGATTGATAATGAAAATATGGAAACGATTTTTAACTACATCGATATGTTTTTACAAGAGTATAGAAAAATGGTAGCTTATGAGTGTTCTAAAAAAACAAAAGAGCAGTTAAAAGATATTTTAGGAGATTGTAAACTATCCCTTCAAGAGTGTGCTTTAAGATTTTTAATGAAACAGGAATCTATCGATTATATCCTTATTGGAATGAGAAAAGAGAGTTATCTCAATGAAGTAGTTGCAATATCTTAGGATTTGTTAAGCATAATTGTTCTATTTTATAGAATAGAAGATAAAAATATATAATTAAGGATTAATAGATGATTCCATTTTCAGATGAAGAGTTAATGTCACCCGTAAGTAATGTAATAGATAAAGTTCGTCCATCTTTGGCACTTGATGGAGGTGATATCGATTTTATCACAGTAAAAAACTCAAAAGTATATGTACAACTAAAAGGTGCATGTGTAGGTTGTGCTAGTAGTGGAAATACTCTTAAATATGGAGTAGAAAGACAACTTAGAATGGATATTCATCCCGAACTAGAGGTGGTAAATGTTCCTATTGGTATGGAAAATAGTATAGAAAATTTATAAGATTTGAAATAATATGAGTACAATAGGTAAATTTAAAACATTATCAAAAGCTAGAGAAAGTTTTTCACATGCAAAATTTGAAGAAGCTATGAATCAATTTGCACAGGTGTTACAAAGTTATCCAAACTCTAAAGAAGCACACAATGGAGTTATCCTCTCTGAGATGGCACTCAGTGGAGAGAGTGGTGCAGAAGCTTTGTTTGATTACTATGAGGTTTTAAGAAGTGAAAATAGAGAGGAAGCTGATTTTATAATGAGTGAGATCCTTCAAAATATGGATACTACTTTAGACAAAATCGGAGAACTCTTAAGTAAACCATTAGACAATCGAATAGAGTATGAAGATGGTATCTTATATAATGACTTTAAGCAGATTGTTGCAGAGAGTGGAGATTTTAAAAAAATATTTGAAAATATTATGTTTTCAACAAAAGTGATTATCACTTCAAAAGATGACTTTTTAGATTTTTTAGATAATTTAATTGAAAACAATTTTGAAAAGATGGCTCTCACCTATCTTGAAAATACTATAAAATCATACCCTTCTGATGAACTATTACAAAAACTTTTATTAAAACTATCAAAAAAAGGTGGTCTACTTGAAAATTGAACTTCCAAATCAATCTTTTAACTATGTGACAGAAAACTCTACCGAATGTGACTACGAAACAGCTTTTGTATTAACAGCCCAAAATAAAAAATATCTTCAAGATGCAAAAGATAATAATGCCCACTCTATTATCAACATAAAAGATATAGCAAAACTCTTTGGTGTAGATAAGATAAAAATAGTGGGTATTACAGGTACAAATGGAAAAACAACTACCGCAAGTGCTATCTACTCTTTTTTATTAGATTTAGATTATAAAGTGGCTATGCAAGGTACTCGTGGACTCTTTATGAATGATGAAGTTGTTGAGGGTAAAACACTTACTACTCCCTCTGTCTTAAATACATATAGACATATCTATCAAGCCGTAGAGGCAGGGTGTGAATTTTTCATTATGGAGGTAAGTTCTCATGCTATCGCTCAAGAGAGAATAGAGGGTATTAACTTTGAACTCAAAATATTAACAAATATCACTCAAGATCATCTAGATTATCATAAAACGATAGGTGAATATATAGCAGTAAAAAATAGTTTTTTTCAATGTGAAGGAAAAAAGCTGATAAATAGAGATGAACCTAGAGCCTCTTTTAATATGAAACAAACATACACATATGGAATAGAGAACAATGCCACATATAAGCTAATGGCTTACTCTCTTAACGATGCTTCAAGTGGGATTATCCAACATTTTCAAGAGATTATCCCTTTTACCGCTTCACTTCATGGTTTTTTCAATCTTTATAACCTTCTAGCAGCGATAGGTGCAACCCACCTTTTAACAGGTAAAAAACTTGAAGAGATAGCAGATGTTGTCGACAACTTTGCTGGTGTTAGTGGAAGAATGGAGCAAGTTTGTGAGTTACCAAATGTTATCGTAGATTTTGCTCATACTCCAGATGGTATGCAACAGGTATTAAACTCATTAAGAGAAAAAGATCTTTTAGTAGTGTTTGGTGCAGGTGGGGAGAGAGACCGAGAAAAACGCCCTTTAATGGGAAAAATAGCGGTATCTTTAGCAAAAAAAACATATATCACTACGGACAATCCACGTCATGAAGACCCAGAACTTATTGTAAAAGATATTTTAGAGGGTATTGAGGATAAAACAGATGTTATCATAGAACTCAACCGTAAAAAAGCTATTCAGATGGCACTCGATGAGCAAGAAGAGGATGAAGTTGTTGTTATTCTTGGAAAAGGTGATGAATCTCATCAGATTATATATGATAAAAAATTCCCTTTTGATGATAGAGATATCGTTAGAGAACTTTTAAATATAAAATAGAGAGAAAGAGAGTCTATTTCAACTCTTTCTCTCTTATCTGTTGCGCTATCTCTCGTGTCTCTTTGAGTTTAATCATTAAATCATCAAAAAGTTCAAAAAAAGTATCATCAAGATTAAAAGTTCCATCCTCATTTACCATTGTATTTTGCATATTATTAAGTGCTGATTCCATCTGCATAACTGTTATTCCTGGATTTCCTGCCATCTTATTTTCCTTTTAATCCACTATATAGATAAGTGTTTTACTCATATTGATATCTTCAAAAAGAGTAGATGTTATATTTGTCTCTCCCGTTGCGACTATCTCAATAGAACTAATATCATCTTGAGTGGTGATTATTGAACTGTTATTGTTTTCCCAAACAATATTTGTTTGAATAGTTTTAGTTATATTATCCTCAAAAGTTCCTATCGCTTGGAGATTGTAAACTCCTGTACTGTCTGTAGTATTACTATCTAAAATAGAGATATTATAATCAATTAAACTTTTACTATATAGAGGGATAGGGGAACTCGAAATATTTTTATATACAATAGTAATATTGCTCTCTCCACCATTATCTATACCCGCATAAATCGTTCCATTGACTACATAAGCTACATCTGAATTTGAGCTACTCCAAGTTACAAACTCTGTTACATCTTCTGTTGTATCATCCTCAAATATAGCTGTTGCAGTTAATAAACCTGAAGTTTCTCTATCTGTTGAATAGATATTTACCTCTGTTTCATTAATCGTAATCTCTTTTATATCCAGAAGAGTGTTTTGTGTATTATCTCCACAAGAGATAAAAAAAAGTGTTGTCAAAGCTAGTAAACTATTTTTTATAAATTGCATCTTTTTTCCTAATATCTTATGTTAAAACCAGAATAAACTGCATTAACATCTGATTTATAAGATTCCTTCTCAACGATAGTATCTACCTCTTCATAAGAGCGATAACTATATTTATACCCTATCTCTAAATCAAAATAGTTATTGATTGGAATAAATACTCCCGTTCCTAGATTAAGAGAACCATAGTTTATCCTATCTTGAAGAGTTCTATCTATCTTCATAGTACCACTACCAAACCCTGCTTTAAAGAAAGGGTTGATAAATATATCAAAGTTAAAAGCTTTTATAAGTTCAACATTTAATGCATATTTTTTTGCATCACTCTGTGAAAACATATTTGATTGGTTCTCGATAATATCTAGAGAAAGATCAACACTATAAGCATCTATATCTCCATAACCAAACTTAAATGTAATCGCTTGAGATGAATTTTTTGCATCTAAGTTGTCTTTAAATTTTTCATCAACCTGCCCATAGTTCGCACCAAAGTATATTTTAGCATCTGAATATAAAGATGTAAAAAGGAGTAAAATAGATAGTGTCTTTTTCAATATGAGATCCCTATTTTATAGTAAATTTTGTATGGGAATTATAGCTAAAAAGTTGCATCTTTACTTAAAGATATAAACTTATTTAGATAGATGAGATTATATATATATTATTTTGATATAATTTCGCAAAAAATTTTCAAGGAATATTTATGGGAATCCCTCAACCAGCATATTATATCTTCAAATGTGAGCAATCAGCTCCTCCAGGAATGCCAAAACCATCATGTGTAACACCAGCAACTCAAGACCTTTTTCAGTATCTTGCTCAAAAACTTATGCAAGAAGCTATTATGGGTACAGTGCAACCTATCCGTTCATCTTGTATGAATAGATGTTCTTCAGGTCCTGTTATGTTAGTAGAACCAGGTCATACAATGTACACAGCACTTACAAAAGAGAAGATAGATAGAATTGTATCTGAACACATTATCGGTGGAAATGTTGTTGAAGAGTATGTGATAGAAGCTGAGCTATGGGATGAGGCAATCTCTCCTAAAGATATGCAAAAGCAGATGGGTAGATAGGAACTGATATGTTAATTGATATGTTGTACAGCAAAATTCATCGTGCTACTGTTACAGATGCTAACTTAAATTATGTTGGCTCTATCACAATAGATGAGGAACTTTTAGAAGCTTCAAAAATGAGAGTTGGACAAAAAGTTGCTATTGTGAATATAAACAATGGTGAACGTTTTACAACGTATATTATTTTAGGTGAGCGTGGTAAGCGCGATATTTGTTTAAATGGTGCAGCAGCTCGTAAAGTTCAAGTAGGCGATAAAATAATCGTTATCGCATATGCAACTTACAATGAAAAAGAGTTAGAAACATATAAACCACAGGTCGTTATCGTAGATGAAAAGAACGATATTGAACTTATTACAGACAGTATCTAATTATGTTTGGAAATATGGGTGATATGGGGAAGATGCTTGAGGGTATGCAAGAGAATGCTGCAAAACTTCAAACAGAACTCGAATCTAAAATTTTTACAGTAAAAGCTGGTGGTGGTCTTATCGAAGTTCAGATGAATGGAAAGGGTGAAGTTATTGATCTAATAATTGATGAGATAGCTTTAACAGATAAGGATATGCTTCAAATTTTACTTATCGGTGCTATGAATGATGCCAACAAAATGGTACAACAAAATCAGCAAAGTAGTGCTATGGGTATGCTTGGTGGTTTAGGTGGAGCAAATCCATTTGGAAATAAGTAAGTAGGTCGATTTTCAGTTTTTTGTGAAGATAAATTAGTTAAAATCTCACATGCAAAATTTTGAACAATTTTTAATAAACAACCTACCAACATCAAAAAGTATCCATCCAACATATCAAGATGCCCTTCAAAATATGTTGATAGCAGGAGGAAAACGATTTCGTCCTGCACTTCTTTTAGGTGTTGTAAAATCATACAATCCCCTAATGCTAGATAGTGCAAGATATGCAGCCTATGCTATTGAACTACTTCATACATATTCACTTATTCACGATGACCTTCCCGCGATGGATAACTCTCCTCTTCGCCGTGGTAAACCAACACTCCATATCTCCTTTGATGAAGTCACAGCTATCTTGGTGGGAGATGCTTTAAATACCTACTCTTTTGAAGTTTTATCCAATGCTCCTTTTTCAGACTATACACGTGTACAACTTATTAGAGAACTCGCATCTAATGGTGGACTTAACGGTATGGTTTTAGGACAAGCGATAGATTGTTATTTTGAAAATAAACCTCTTAAAGTAGAGGATATAAGAGTTTTACATACAAATAAAACAGCAAAACTTATAGCCACATCACTTAAAATGGGTGCTATAATAATCGCTAAAGAGGAGTTAGCTGATACTCTTTATGAGTTTGGTATAAAACTTGGTCTTTTATTTCAGATTCAAGATGATATATTGGATGTAACACAAAGTAGTGAGGAGGCGGGAAAACTTACAAATAATGATGAAGATAAAAATAGTTTTGTCACTATTTTAGGGTTAGAAGAGTCAATGAGAGAAGCTAACGAGTTAGCTGATAAATTAACTCAAGAGATGGCTAATTTTGATGAGAACTTACAGAGTGAGTTGTCGCCATTATTAACTAAGTATATAAATAGACATAAAAATTAAAATAGGAAGAATTAAATGAGCAATCAAATGCGTCAAAAAATGGCAGATAGTATAAGATTTTTAGCAGCGGACATGGTTCAAGCGGCAAACAGTGGTCACCCAGGTGCACCTATGGGTCTTGCAGATATTGCAACAGTTTTAAGTGAACACCTCAATCATAATCCTAAAAATCCTGATTTTTTAAATCGTGACAGATTAGTATTTTCAGGTGGACATGCAACAGGTCTTATCTATTCACTTTACTATCTTTGGGGATATGGTTTAGAGATTGATGACTTAAAAAACTTCCGTCAACTTGACTCACTTACTCCAGGTCATCCAGAGTATGGTCACACAGCAGGAATAGAGATCACTACTGGTCCTTTAGGTCAAGGTGTTGCAAATGCAGTTGGTTTTTCTATGGCCTCAAAGTTTGTCGGTTCTCAAGTAAATTCTGAAACAGCTGATTTAATAGACCATAATGTTTACTGTTTGTGTGGTGATGGTGATTTAGAGGAGGGTATCTCTTATGAGGCTTGTTCTATCGCTGGTCACAATAAGCTTGATAACTTAATTCTTATCTATGATTCAAATCGTATAACTATTGAGGGTTCAACAGATTTAAGTATTTCTGAAAATATTGAGATGCGTTTTAAATCTCAAGGCTGGGATGTTTTAGAGATTGATGGTCATAATTTTAATGAGATTGATGAAGCATTAACAACAGCAAAAGCTAACACTAAACCAACTATCATCATCGCTAACACTATTATCGCAAAAGGTGCTGGTAAGTTAGAGGGTTCTCATCACTCTCATGGTGCTCCTTTAGGTGATGAAATCATCGCTGAGGCAAAAACTAAAGCTGGTTTTGACGCTACAAAAACTTTTCATGTAGATGCAGATGTTATGGCTCGATTTAGATGTGCTATCGAAGAGGGTGACCTACTAGAGCGTGAGTGGATTCATAGACAAAAAACTCTTCCACTTATGGAGCAAAATGAAGCATTAGAGGCTCTACAAAATCCAGATTTTTCTCGTATAGAGTATCCTACATTTGAAAAAGCGGAAGCTACTCGTGGTACGAATGGTAAGATTATGAATGCAATCGCAAAAGCTCTTCCAAATTTCTTAGGTGGTTCAGCAGACCTTTCTCCATCTAACAAAACAAACCTTAACGATATGGGTGTATTTCCAAAGGGACGTAATATCTACTTCGGTATCCGTGAACATGCTATGGCTTCTATTGTAAACGCTATGGCTCTATATGGTCCTCTTCTCCCTTTTAGTGCAACATTTTTTGTATTTTCAGATTATCTAAAACCTGCTGCACGTATTGCAGCTCTTACAAATATTCAAAACTTCTATATCTGGACTCACGATAGTATCGGAGTAGGTGAAGATGGTCCAACGCATCAACCTATTGAGCATCTTTCACAGTTTCGTGCTTTACCTAACTTTTATGTATGGCGTCCAGCTGATGGTGCTGAAAATGTTGCAGCTTGGAAAACTGCATTAGAGATGAAGAGATCTCCATCGGCATTTGTATGTTCACGTCAAAACCTTTCCGTTCTTCCTAAACCAGTAGCTGGAGATATATCTAAAGGTGGATATATGTTAGCACAAGATGAGAATGCCGTTATGACGATTATGGCATCAGGTTCTGAAGTTGAGTTAGCTCTTAAAATCAAAGAGACTTTAAATGATATGAGTGTTCCAGTTAATGTTGTTTCAGTTCCATGTTATGACCTTTTCATAGAACAAGACTCTTCATATATCAAATCTATGATTATTGAAGGAACTAAAACAGTTGCTATTGAAGCTGCTCGTGGTTTAGAGTGGTATAGAGTTGCCGATACTGTTATATCGATGGATAGTTTTGGTGCATCTGCTCCAGCGGGACAACTGTTTGAGAAGTTTGGTTTCACAGTAGATAGCATTTTAGAGAAGATTAAATAATTTTATGAAAGCTCTATTTACCTCCCTAATACTTTTTTTAAGTTTAGTAACTCTTGAAGCTTCTGATCAATATAAAGCGGAGATAGTACCTTCAAAGATGAGCATTGAGACTAAAAAGGAACGATTTTTTCATCTAGTTGTTCCTGCTATAAAGAGGGTTCATACTGAGTTAATAAAAGAGTATTATATTGTAAAATCCGATATGAAACTTGGGAAAAACAGAGCTAAAATAAAGCAACTCAAAAAAACTTATAGAGCTAAAACAGATAAAGAGTTATTGTTAGCTTTAAAACCACATCCTCAAAGTATAGTGATAGCTCAAGCTATTTTAGAGAGTGGTTGGGCTACATCAAGATTTTTTGTTAAGGCTAAAAATATTTTTGGTATGTGGAGTTTTAATGAGAATGAACCACGTATTGCTGCTTCTGAGAAGAGAGATGGAAAGAAAACTATCTGGTTAAGAAAATTTTCCACTATTGAAGAGTCTGTACGAGAGTATTATAAACTTATGGGTCGTAGTGGTGTTTTCAAAAAATTTCGAAATGTTCGTTATAAAACGAAAGATGTTCCTACAATTATTAAAACATTAGATAAATATGCTGAAACAGGACAGATATATCTTCAACAGTTAAATGAACTTATTCAATATAATGATTTAACTAGGTATGATATATAATCAACTTATTTAAAGGATAATTTATGTTTACAAATATTAGTTTAGATCCCTCACTAGAAGCTTTTAATACACTTATTTTAGACTCCATAAAAAGTGGTGCTAAGGCTATTTTAGTTTTTAGTTGTGATGCTAATGAGTTTATAAAAGAGGATTTAGATAGAGTACTTCAGAGCTATAACATCCCTATTTTTGGAGCAATTTTCCCTCAGATACTTTATAAAAATAAAAAATATGAGAAGGGAAATGCTATTTTATGTTTTGATGACTTGGTACCAAATCTACATATTATAGAAAATATCAGTAGTGATGAAACAGATATACAAACTCATCTTGAAAATATAGATGAGGAGTTTAAAAGTATGTTTGTTTTTGTCGATGCTTTTTCAACCTCTATAGATCAACTCATCTCAGAACTCTATTTAGAGTTTGGACTTGAAAACAATTTTATAGGTGGTGGTGCAGGGAGTTTATCTTTTGAACAGAAACCTGTTATATTAACCAATAAAGGTTTACTTGAAGATAGTGCTATCTTAGCCACGATAAATAGTGCTTGTGGAATTGGTGTAAAGCATGGGTGGAAAAGTATAGAGGGACCTTTTCAGATCACTAAAGCGGATAAAAATACTATACTTGAACTTGATTATAAACCAGCATTTGAAATCTATCGAGAGGTTGTAGAAAATCATTCAAATATGATTTTTAATGAAGATAATTTTTTTGAGATAGCAAAATCATATCCATTTGGAGTATCTAAAGTTGGAAATGAAAAAGTTGTTCGAGATCCAATCACTGTAGATGAAGGTGCTTTAATATGTGTTGGTGGAGTAAAAAGTGGTGATTATGTAGATATTTTAAACTCAAATACTCTGCAACTGATAGAAGCTGCTTCCTTAGCACTTGATGATGCCCTTAGAGAGGTAGAAACAGCACAAACAACTATTTTTATCGATTGTATATCTCGGGTTTTATTTATGGAAGATGAGTTCCAACAGGAGTTAGATGTTGTCAATAAAAAATCAGAAAACTTAATAGGAGCGATGACTTTAGGAGAGATAGCAAATACTGGTGAGGAGTATTTAGAGTTTTATAATAAAACAGCAGTTATTGGAGTATTCTAATGCAAGGCCTTGATAGAGAGCGTATCTTATATGAGATATCGATGTCTATCGGCAATACCTTGGAGATCGAAGATATGTGTAAAGAGACTCTCTCTGTATTGTTAAAAAAACTCAGTGCTAATAGTGGTGCCATTATAAGAGATGAAGAGAGTTTGAATATGGAGAGTATAGTTTTTTCAATTCCAAGAAGAATAAAGAAAAATCAAGATTATATGCACTCCTTAAAAGAGTTAGATTTAAGAGAGTATACTCCAATATTGAAAACCAACTCTAACGTTAGATATATATTTAAACTAGATGGTTTTGGTTATTTGATACTATTTACAACACACGAGATAGAATCTCTCATATATAACTCTCTAAATCCCCTGTTAAAGAAGATAACAACCTCCCTTTTAGCATGTGAAAATTATCTTAATCTTAAAAAGAGTTTGATTAATCTCGAACAAGCTTCTAAAGTAAAAGAGCAGTTTATGGCAAATATGAGCCATGAATTGAGGACACCATTAAATGCTATTATCGGTTTTAGTACTATTTTAGAGAAAAAAATTGATGATAAAAAAAATAAAAATTTTGCAAAACAGATTCATAAAAGTGGTCACTCTCTACTACATTTAATCAATGATATTTTGGATCTATCTAAAATACAAAACTCTAACTTTACAATAGAGCCCTATAAATTTAATGCTCATAAAGAGTTAGAACAACTCTCTACACAGTTTGAGAGTTTAATCATACAGAAAAATATCACTTTTATAAATAATATTGGAGATGAACTAAAGGATTTATTTCTTGGAGATTGGCACAGAATCAATCAGATAATAATAAATTTAATAAGTAATGCAATAAAATTTACTCCAAAAAATGGAGAGATAGAGTGTAAAACAAACTATCAAGGGAACAGTTTAATATTAAAGATTATAGATAATGGTATAGGTATGAACAAAGAGGTTCAAGAGAAGATTTTTACCCCTTTTACTCAAGCTGATGGAACTATTACAAAGAAATATGGTGGTACAGGTTTAGGGTTAAGTATAACACAAAGTTTAGTAGAGCTTATGAGTGGAAATATAGCATTAACCTCAAAAGAGGGAGAGGGAACAACTTTTATAGTCTCCATTCCTTTGGAAAAAGTTTTTCAAAAGCAGAATGATAACGTTATTCAAAAGGTTATAAAGAGAGAAAATAGATCATCTCTTCAGGGGCATATATTGATAGTAGAAGATAATAAAACAAATTTAATGTTGATTGAAACACTTATTAAAGATTTTGGGCTTACTTGTGATATTGCAAATGATGGAGTTGAAGCGGTTAATATCTATAACCCAAATCAACATAGCATAGTCCTTATGGATGAAAATATGCCTAAAATGTCTGGACTAGAAGCGATGAAAATACTCCATGAAAAGTATAAGGAGCGATGTACAACAATAATAGCATTAACTGCAAACAGTATGCAGGGAGATAGAGAAAAATTTTTAGAAGCAGGAATGGATGCCTATCTTACTAAACCTATTAATGATAATCTTTTATATCAAAAGTTGAAATTTTTCCTAGAAAGATAACATTAAAAAAAAACAAGAAGTTTAACACCAACAAAAATAATACCTAAAAATAAAACTGACGAAAGAAAAACTAAAACAGTAACAACCTTAGGTTTACAATCATAGAGCGAAGCTAAGTTTACATTTGCAACAGCAAGAGGCATCAAAAGTTCTATAAAAATTATCCCTTTTATCATCTTATCTAGTTCAATATTGAGTAAAACTATAAATGCTATAGATGGAAGAAGTAAAAATTTAAAGCTTAAAACCCACACTATCAATCTTCTACTTACCTCTTTCATCTTTGTTCCATAAAGATAGATACCAAATAAAAAAAGTTGCATAGTCATAGAGGCATAAGCACCCATCATAAGCATATTTAATATAGCACCATCTGGTTTATAACCATAAATACTGAGTACAATAGCTGCAATAGCTGCCCATAATATAGGAAGTTTTACTATATTTTTGAGAGATGTTTTTGTATCAAAACTTCCACTAGAGTAGTAAAATACTCCTATAGTGTAAACAACAAATACATTGACAAGGTTTACAATAGTTGTATAGGGAATAGACTCCTCTCCAAATATAGCTATATTTATAGGAATACCAAGATTTCCCGTATTTCCTATAATGGCTGCAACAGTAGCTATGGAATACTCTTTTTTATTTTCAAATAGTAATCTAGCAATAATAGCACTAACAACTAAGGCGATACTCACAATAAAAAGATAGATGGAGGGGGCATATAAAAGTGTTATATCTATTGGACGGATAAGAAGTCCCCAAAATGTTAAAAAAACTTGCAGAAAATAGACATTGACAAGAGTAATAGTTTTATCATCTATCTGCTCTTTAAAGCTCATTTTTGCTATAAAACCCATAACAATAAAGATATATATAGTTAAAATTGAAAATATAATTGAACTCATAATGATATTATAATATAATCTGTTTATGAATAGTATTGAAAATATAAATAAAACAATAAACGAAAATTTAGCGGTGATGGTTTACTTCTCAGCACCAACTTGTAATGTATGTCATGCACTAAAACCTAAACTCCTTGAAGCATTAGATGAAAACTTTAAAGAGTTTGTAGTTGAGAGTGTAGATATATCAGTAGAGGAGGATATAGCTCCTCACTTTGGTGTTTTTGCTATACCAACAGTTCTCATCTTTTTAGATGGAAAAGAGTTTCTTCGTAAATCTCGTCATATGAGCGTTGATGAAGTGATAAAAGAGATTCAACGCCCTTATGAGATTATGACTTCGTAAAAAGAACAGTTTTAAAAAGCCCTGAAAAGGGCTTTAAACCCCAAACATATCAACAAACATGCTATCTGCCCAGTTATACAACCCCTTAGCATTATCTAAACCATCTTTACCTTTCCAGTTTTCACTACTTACAGGTGTTGCAAATCCAAAACTTTTTCTCTTTGTATCGTAAGCATACTCAGAGTGTATAAAAATAGCTCTTTCAGGATTTATAGAGACTGCTGAAAAACAGATAGTGATAGGAGATCTCCATTTTATAGTGGGTTTATTATTAATTCTATTAGAGATAATATTAGCTACATATTGAGCTTCTGTATTTGCTGTATTTCCAGATTTTGAAAAACCCATCGGTCTTGCATCACCACTGATAAAGATATTCTTTTCACCATACACTTCATAACTAAGAGGATTTATATCTCCTTCCATTTTATTATAAACTGTATCTTTAGCGATACCAACCATCTCTAAAATTTTACCACCTCTAACATGAGGATAAAAAGAAGCATCGTCAAACTCAAACTCTTCAAACTCTGTTTCTACTATCTTGTTATCAAGATCAATATTTTCTATTGTAGAGTTTGGATAATACTCTAAGTAGCCCTTATATAACTCATTAAAAGCGGTATGAAAACCATGCTCTTTGATAGTTATATCGTTATTTTCATCAAGTAAAAGAACTTTTGCTTTTAAACCTTTACTCTTAAAATAATCAGCAACCATACAAGCTCTCTCATAAGGAGCAGGAAGACATCTATAGTTTCCACTAGGTACTGTAAAGATAAAATTTCCACCCTTAAAATTTTTAATCTTCTCTTTAAGTGTGTGATGCTCAGAACCTGAAATAAATCCAGCAGGATACTCTGTTCTCAATCTTGTTTGCATCGCTATATCATCAGTCCAATGGGAATAATCATAATCTATCCCTGGGGCAAAAACTATATAGTCATACTCGATATCGCCATTACTTGTTTTTAAAACTCTCTTTTGTTTATCCAAACCATACGCACTAGCATGAAAATATTGATAGTTATGAGACCTTGCAGCTTTAAGATAGTCGTGTGTGATATACTCTAAATCAACTCTATCCATAAGCCATAGGTTACTCATAGGACACGATACAAATTGATCACGTTGCTCCACTAAGATAACGTCTGCTTTAGGTGTTAGTAGTTTTACATTTTTAGCCACAGATAAACCAGACCAGCCACCACCAACTACGACAACTCTAGGATTTTTTGTATCTGATAAAGGGGCTTTGAAACTCTCTATACTCTCTTTTTCAACTGATGTGTAACCTGTTAAAGTTGTAGAAGCTACAAAAGCACCTGAAAACTTGAGTGCATCTCTTCTTGAAAGAGACATACTTAAAGAACCATTTTAATATTTTGATGTGCTTTTAAAGCTTCAAAAATAAAATTGCGTTCATCATCACTTGTAATAACAAGCTCAAGATTCATACTCACATATTTCCCTGTTTTACTCTTGTTTGAGTGTTTAAGAGTATGGTCTCTCTCAACTATCACATCATGAATAGCTTTTTTAATCGCCTCTTTTTCATGACCTATAAGTTTATATGTCCAAGCACTTGGATACTCTATAACTACTTTTTTATCACTATCGTTTAAAATCTCCATTTTTCCCTCCTGACTTTTTCTCTAGTTGAATTTGATGTAAAATCATCCCTTTATCTATCGCCTTAACCATATCGTATATAGTTAAAAGTCCTACACTCACACCTGTTAAAGCTTCCATCTCTACACCTGTTTGACCAGTAAGCTTTGTTGTAACACTAAGTTTAAAACCTGGAAGTTCTGGAAGTTCATCAATATCACAGTTTATACCACTAAGATTTAAGGGATGACACATAGGAATAAGTGTACTTGTCTGTTTTACACCCATAATAGCAGCGATTACAGCAGTTTGCAAAACAGGACCCTTCTTATTTGATTCTGTAACTATATTGTCATAAGCTTCTTGACTCATCTCTATCTTTCCACTTGCAATAGCAACTCTAGTTGTTTGACTTTTATCTGAAACATCAACCATTTTAGGTCTTTGATTCTCATCTAAATGTGTTAAATTCATATAAATTCTTTAAATTTGATTTTTATAATTATAGCGAAGAGGTGGTTGTTTAAATAAGTGTTAAAGCTTTCTCATATTCGTGAGGATGATTTAGATTTAAAAAAGGTTTATCGTTATCAAATAATACAAAGTTTGTAGAGGAGTTCTTAAGTAAAAACCCTAGTTTATGATTCTCTTTTTGAAGCATATCTATAAACTTCTGTTCTAAGGAGCGATGGTAGATACCGCACATTGGCTGAATACCTAAGTGTGTAGATGCTATCGTTGCATCATAAAGTTTATTATCATTTTTAAGAAGTTTTAAGATCTCTTTTTCATCTATAAAGGGAGTATCTACACTTATCACAAAAAAACTTTCATCCTCTAACTCTTTAAAAATAGAGATAAAACCTGTCGTTGGAGCATAAATATCATCTGTTTTTATATCCTCTATAAAAGAGGCTTCAAAATCAAATTTCTCTCTCTCTTTACAGGAGATATATACTTTTTTAAAGATTTTATCCAAACGAGAAAGTTGAAACTGTGTAAGTGTTTTAGAGTTACCAAAGGGAAGAAGAGCTTTATCCTCTCCCATTCTACTACTTCGTCCACCAGCAAAAATAATACAGGGTATATCTATCATCTATCTTTTAATTAATTCAACTTCTATACGTCTATTTTTAGCACGTCCATTTTCGCTATCGTTATCAGCAATAGGGTTAGCCTCTCCCATACCGATAGAGGAAATTTTACGTGCAACAACTCCATTTTTTATAAGCATCTGCTTAATAGCATTTGCTCTTTTTTGAGATAGTTTTTTATTATAATCTCTACTTCCTCTATTGTCAGTATAACCTATAACTCTAATATCATATGTGTTATTATTATTTAAAAAATCTGCCAACATAAGAACTTCCTCTTTAGAACTCGCTGTTAAATCAAAAGATTTATATTGAAATTCAATATTTAACTGAATAATATTTTTATAGTTTTTATCAACTTCGACACACCCTTTTGTATTAACACTAGAGTTTGGTGGTGTATTGGGACACTCATCAATAGAGTTTTTTATACCATCTTTATCACTATCTTCATCTATTTTACATCCATTAGCGTAAACTCTTGCACCTAAAGGAGTATACATACATTTATCTATCGAGTCTTTTATACCATCTCTATCAGAGTCACCATCTATTTTACATCCATTTTTATCCACTTTTGTATTAGGTGGTGTATAGATACATTTATCAGCATAATCACTTACACCATCATTATCTTTATCATCATTATAATGATTATTAGATTTATTGTATTGCTGTTGCACTTCCATACTATTAGATTCTATCTCTACAATAGTTTCTTCATTTTTCATAATATTGTTTTTTTGAGAATGATCTGTATTTAATGTTAAAGAGGCTTTTTCATCAACAACGAGCATATTCTCCTGTTCCTCTTCTTGGAACATATCAACATTTGAATCATCTGAAATATTATCATCTAAGTTAGTAATAATGCCATCAAAATCTTCTTCATTATAATCTATTAACTCTTTTTTCTGATTTGAACCAAATGAAAAAGTTAAACCTGTAAGAAAACTTATATTACTATGCCAATCATCACTATTATGGTCTGTAATGGAGATAAATTCCAGTTTTAATCCTATCGATTGAGTAAAATTTATTTTAGCACCTAATCCCATATTGATAAAAGTTGTGTAGTAATCTTTAGGAAAACTCATCATATTAAAACCGATACCTGCTTTTATGAAAGGAGTTACATATTGAGTATCATACTGATAAACACCATTAAGATCCATACGATAAATATCTGTTTCTTTTCCGTCATCATATTCACCTAAAGAGTATGTAAAAGAAAGTTCTGGATGAATAACAGGAATCTGATTAAACTGAAGTTCAGCACCATATCTTAAATAATTCTTTAGTGTATTATCATCACTTAAGATATCATAATCATCTTCTGGAATATTATAACCAACGACAGGAGTAAGCTCATAGTTTAAAGGTTTTGCAGAGAGGATAGATAGTAATAATCCAGCTAGTAGAGTTGAAATTAAAAATAATTTTTTCATGCTTTGCCTTTATTATTTACTATCAGTCAAATTAAAATCTATCTAGGATCAGTTATATAACCTGTAATAGCCGAGATAGCAGCAACTGCTGAGTTCGCTAGATACACTTTAGAACTTCTGCTACCCATACGACCAACAAAGTTGCGGTTAGTTGTAGAAACTGCAACCTCTCCATCACCAAGTATTCCCATATATCCACCAAGACAAGCACCACAAGTAGGGTTACTTACAACACCACCAGCATCGATGATAATATCCATATAGCCTAGTTTGTAAGCCTCTTTAAGAATTTTTTGAGTTCCTGGAGTTACGATAAGACGTACGTCATCATGAACTTTTTTGCCCTTAAGTATCTCAGCAGCAGTTTTTAAATCACCTAAACGTCCATTTGTACATGAACCGATAAATGCTTGATCTATCTTGATTTTATCTGAAACTGCTTTAGTGATAGAGTGACCATTTGATGGTAAAAAAGGATACGCGATAACAGGTTCAAGATTGGCTACATCTATCTCTAAAACTTGAACATACGTTGCATCTTCATCAGATTGATGTACTTTAGGTGCACGTGCTAAATCTTTATCTGCTAAGAACTCTGCTGTTATATCATCATAAGCTACGATTCCACTTTTTGCACCCGCTTCGATAGCCATATTACACATAGAAAATCTATCATCCATAGAAAGATATGGGATTGTAGAACCTGTAAACTCTAAAGTTCTATATAATGCACCATCAACTCCTATCATACGGATGATTTCAAGAATAATATCTTTTCCAGTAGTATGTAGTCCTGGTTTACCACTAAGATTTACTTTGATAGACTCTGGAACCTTAAACCAGTTACCACCACTAATCATCGCAAATGCAAGGTCAGTGGAACCCATACCAGTTGAAAATGCTCCTAAAGCACCATGCGTACAAGTGTGACTATCAGCACCGATAATAACATCACCAGGAACAACAAGACCTTTCTCTGGTAGAAGAGCATGTTCGATACCCATATCTTTCTCATCAAAGAAATTTTTAAGATTATGTTTTTTAGCAAAATCACGGCTTATACGTGCTTGATTTGCAGATGCTATATCTTTTGCAGGAATAAAGTGGTCAAGAACTATCGAAAATCCATCAGGATTTGCTAGAGACTCAGCACCACTATCTTCAAATGCTTTGATTGAGATAGGAGTAGTAATATCGTTTCCGATAACCATATCGATGTTTGAGCGGATAATTTCACCAGCGAAAACCTCTTTGCCAACATGCTCTGAGAATATTTTTTCAGTTATAGTTTGAGCCATTTTAAACCTTTAAATCTGTAATTAATTGTGCGATTATAGCATTTAAGATTTAAATTTACTACTCTTTAACTTGTTTAATCTTGAGATAAACATATCTAGCAACTGACTTAAGTTCTTCATCATTATATTTCTTTTTCCAAGCTGGCATATCTGTTTTAGCTGTACCCCAAAAATAACCACCATATTTTGCATAAAGAAATATTTGATCTTCACTCAATAATGTTCTTCTTAAATTGTAGGGATAGATAAACTGCTCATTTTTCTTCGATGCTTCTACATAGTCGCTCTTACCATTTCCTGTTAAACCATGACATAAACTACAATTTCGCTTAAAAATCTTTTGACCAATCTTTAACATTTTCGCTTCATCCATAGCTTCTGTTTGTGATTCTTGAAGTAACCTCTTTATCTTTTCATCTCTCGTAGCATTAAATGCTTTAGAGATATAAAATGCTACTGATTTTAAAGTATCATCACTATATATCGATTTAAAAGATGGCATAATACCTGAATGAGCACCCCAAAAATGAGCACCCTCTTTAATTATCTGATAAGATTGTTTCTCTGTTAAGATTGTCTCTTTTAGTTTTCTTGGTTTAACAACGAGTTGCATACTCTCATCTGTTTCTCCATTTTTTCCATGACAAGAGATACAAGTTTGTTCAAAGATCTGTTTTCCATCTTCAAACATATACTCCTCTTCAAAAGTTAAGGAAAAAACTATTATAGGGGTCAAGAAAAAGATTAAAAACTTCATCATCTATTCCCTCTAAACTCTTCATCTATATAGCGAATTACAGATTTTAGAGTAAAATCATCATACTTTCTTGACCAACCTGGCATATCATCTTTATGTGTACCAAAAAACTTTCCACCATATTTTGCATAAAGAAACATCTGTTCAGAACTCAGTAATGTTTTTTCAAGATTGTAAGGAAATATCGATTTTTCTGGATTTCTTGTTGCTGCTCCATCACCCATAGCTGTTAAACCATGACACCAACTACAGTTTCTTTTATAAATCTTTTTACCACGCTTGAGCATTTTAGATCTTTTCTCTTGGGGAACTATTTCACTTTTAGCATAAAGATCTTTTACTTTTTGCTCTACATTAGGATTGAATTTTTTTATAATATAGTAGGCGATAGAACGAAGTTCATACTCATTGTAGGTAGATTCAAAAGATGGCATAATATCAGCTGATGAACCCCAAAAATGAGTCCCTTTCTTAATCACCTGATAGTTTTGTTCCTCATTTAAAAGAGACTTTTGCAAACTTCTAGGCATCACAACAAGATGCAACTTTTCATCTGCTTTTCCATCTACTCCATGACAAGAGATGCAGGTAGTTTTATATATCTTTTCACCAACTTTATAATCCTTTTCAATCGCAAAAAGTGATAAAAAGGAAAAAATTAGTAATAATAATTTTTTCAAAATAAAGTTCTAGTTAGCTGTTACTTCTAAAAGCATATTTGGGTGTATTGCACACTCAACACTAAATGTTCCAGCAGCTTTCACTGTTACTTTTGCATCAATTCCAGCAGCTTGCATACCTATATCAAACTCATTTTCTTCATCATCAGTATATGCATTGTGTGCAAAAGGGTCAGAGTTCTTAAAAGTGATAGTATCACCCACCGCTACACTAATAGCATGTGGAATAAAAGTTTTACCTTTTTGATCTACTATATGGTTTGCTGCATTAGCACTAGCTACAAAAGCTAGTGACACTAAAAGAGTTTTTAAAAGAGTATTCATCTATATATCCTTGTCTGAATTAAATTATTGTGGAAACTTTGTTGGAATAGTAAGTTTCATATCTGGTCCCTCTAACGATTTTAGGAACGATGTTATTTTTGAAATATCGGTTTTTGTTAACTTGTTATCAACCATAAATGTAGTTTTATTTCTAACATTGTGTGAATATCGTCCACCATTTCCACAAACATGAGTAGCTTCTGTTAATGTCTTTACGCTTCCATCATGCATATAGGGTGCCGATTTTGTAATGTCTCTTAATGTTGGTGTTTTCATAGCACCATACCAAGCATCACGATTTTTTACATTATAGCGACCCAACTCTTTTCCCTTGAGCTCTCCATCATTTAAACCAATATTATGAAAACTTCCATCAGAAAAATTAAATCCATCATGACATAATGTACAGTTTCCTTTTCCTTTAAAAAGCTCAAACCCATCTTTTGCTTTTTGACTTATAGCTTTTTTATCGCCCATAGCGTATTTGTCAAACGGAGCTATTGTTGAGACAACTGTTCTCTCAAAAGATGCGATAGCTTTTGCAAGGTACTCATTTGTTATAACGCCGTTAGATTTAGGATAAGCAACTTTGAAAAGCTCTTGATACCCTTTGATTTTGTTGAGTTTAGGGATTAAAACTTCAAGTGGCATATTCATCTCAACATCGGCTTCGATAGGTCCTAATGCTTGTTGCTCTAACGTCTTAACACGTCCATCCCAAAATTGACGATTTTGGTAAGCAGTGTTGAGAACAACTGGTGAGTTTCTAGGTCCTGTTCTTCCCTCGTGCCCTACCGCTTTTGCAACTGGAACTAAATCTGTCCATCCTTGTTTAGGGTGATGACAAGTTGCACATGAGATTTTTTCAGATGAAGACAACCTTACATCAAAATAGAGAAGTTTTCCTAACTCTATGCGTTCTGGTGTAAGCTTGTTATCTGCTGGTTGTGGAACCTCAGATGGTCTTAACCACTTCTTCATATCTTCTGTAGCATTTACAGTTGAAAAAAAAGTAGTTACTAAAAGTGTAACCATTCCTAATTTACCAATCATCTTAAACTCCTATCAAATATTTAAAAAAGATTTTATCATCTTTTACTTATAAGAGTTATAAAAATGTTCTATTTATCATTAAATAAAAAACAAAATTTAATGAGATAAAAAATGTTGCTAATGTATACCAAAATATACTTTTTCCAAAACTGTTTTTATTTAAGAGAATAGATTGAAATGTATAAAATGTAGCCACTATAATAGAGGAGTAGATTATATATCCTATAAAATAGTATTCACTTTGCAGTAAACAGTAGGGGCATTTATGAGATGGGAGTTGATATATATAGGTACTAAAGAAATAGACTATACTCAGATAAGCTATATAGATATAGAAGATAGATAAAATTGCCAAAATATATCTTCTTTGAAAATAGTTAAAAATGATTAAAAGGGTATAGATAAAATAAAATATAAAAACCAACTCTGATGTCGATATATTAAAGGGTAAAGGGTTTATATCTTGTGTTAAAGAGTATAGGTTTGAACAGCATGATACTGGGTTTATAGTTGTTAAGTTCATAAAAAATTGATACTCTAAAAAAAACTCTATAACTATTAAAAGATAGATAAATATAAAAAACCAGATTTTTTTTCTAAAATATCTAAAATCTCGTGAGAGTAGATCCTCCTTATTTAAACTCAGCCATAACATTGTTAGGATAATAATCAATATTTTGATGATGATAAGTGGCTCTCCATAACTATTTGCATCGATTACACCTGCTCCACACATCGCTCCTGGAATGATGTTTGAGAGTTTATCTATGGTAAATGTAAAATAGGGCAGTAAAACTATCTTTATAATCGATGCTATATATATGATTGTAGTAACAAGATAGGATCTTTTTTCCAATGCATACTGTATCTGTGAAGTTGCATTTTGCTGATAGTTTTTTAAAATATAAAGAGAGTTTACAAATGCTACACTCAAGGTTATAAAAAGAGTAGATGCTATAAAAAGAGTTATTGTTACCTCATAAGTAAAGAGTATATCACTCACATCTCACCATCTTTAATCTGATAAACCCTATCTATAAAATCTTGCTCTTCAAAAAGTTGATCGTGAGTTGAGATGATGATAGTTTTATCATTACTTTTCAATCTTTTTATTGTTTGTATAAAGATAAGAGAGTTCTCTTTATCAAGATTTGCAGTAGGTTCATCACAGATGATAATATCAGGATTGTTAACAATAGCACGAGCAATAATAGTTCTCTGTTTCTCACCCCCAGAGAGGGTAGAGATTTTTTGCTTTTTTTTATGCACTATATTTGCTAAACTTAAAGCACTCTCTCGCTTTTCATCTATCTCTTGCATCGTCAGATCCCTTATAATAAGAGGAGCTAAAAGATTATCTTCAACACTCAGTTCATCAAAAAGATAAAAGCTTTGAGTGATAAAACCTACTCTCTTTCTTCTATACTCCGAACTATGAATATCTGAGAGTGAAACGATATTTTCACCATCAATATTGAGTTCTCCACTAGTAGGCTTCATAATAGATGCGATAATACTAAGCAGAGTTGATTTACCACTTCCACTTACCCCTTTTATAACAACTACCTCACCCTTTTTTATCGTTAAATTGATATTTTTAAGAGCATAAAATCTATCTGATTTACTCGTGAATATTTTATTTATATCTATTAGTTGTATCATCTTAATTATCCTATAATCTCACTAGGCTCTTTAATACTTACTCTCCATACAGGCACTAAAATAGTTATCATAAAGGGAATAACAAAGATAAAAAAGATAGCTATTAGCTCTTGAAAAGATATGTTTGGAGAGAATGTTGTTGTATTAATGAGGTTGTCATATCCTAAAAATATATGTTTTAAAACTGGTGCATCGAAAGTATATACAAAAAAGTATGCTAAAAATATACCTATAAAGTAAGCACTTAAAATAACAATAAAGTTCTCAACCATCTTAAGTGTAACAATCTCATCTATCCTCCAACCAGTTAAACGTAAAATCGCTACCTCTTTAGCATCTACATTTTTAATCATAGAGTAGCGTTGATAGAGTATCAATAAAAAAGTACTCAACACAACAATATAAAGCACTAAAAATATACCACCCTTATAGTTATAAAGATTTTCATAATGCTTTTTTATATCCTCTTTTTGAATAATCCTCATATTAAAATGAGAAACTCTTAATTTTGTTCTTATCGTCTCTCGTTCTGTTGGGTTGGGAACAGTTAATATAATATCAGTTACATCCTCCTCTGCCACACCTAAAATCTTTCTTGCGAGATCTATATCCATAATCACAACGTCACTACTTACGATATCGTTACTATTATCAAACCTATCATAGATATATATTTTCTCTTTTCCTCTATCTGGTGGACGAAAAATATAGTAATCAAAATAGTGATATTCATCTAAAAATGCCTTTACACCTGAGCCTATTATCATATTTTTTCTTTTCAAAAAATCATCTATATCTATATTTTCTACTACTAATTTTATATTTTTAATAATCTCACTATCATAAAAATCCACCCCTACAATCATAAAATAGGTCTCATTTGGTTCATAAAAATGCATCCCATAGACTCGACCCTCTACATTTTGGACACCATTAAACTCTAAAAATTGATCTATCCACTCCTGTGGAGTGTTTAATACTTTTCCAGCTTCATACCTTTGTAAAGTAAAATCAGCTTGAGCATCGAGTGTCGTATAGATATCTTGTTTGATTGAAGATGTTAAAAAAATCACAGAACTAACAAGTGCTATAAGTAAAGTAGAGATAAAAAAGATAGCTATATGCTTTTTTCTATATGTTATCAGTAAAAGAAGTAGAAAATGAAATCTATTGAGTATATACATAATCTAATTTATTCTCTTCTCGCATCTGCGGATAAAAAATATTTGAATAATCATTATAATAAACTATACGTTGCTGTAAGTAGGATGTCGAAAGTGCTATATGAGGTAATTTAGAGATTTTTGTAAAACTTTGAATGGAAGCTGTTCTATCTGCTGAATAATCGCTAAAGTAGATTAGAGAGATAAAAACAGCAGTTATAAAACTAAACAAAGATAAAAAGATCTTGACAAGATTAGTTATAAGAAAACCTTTTAAACTTTAAATTCATGAAGTCTAATGTTTAACTCATCTGTTGATTTATGGAGATTTGTACTTGCTTGTGCAACATCATCGATACTTTGGATATTTTCTTGAGACATATCGTTTACATGATGAATTTTTACAATAATATTTTCAACTTTTTTAGAGTTTTCTCGATAGCCATCTAAAATATTTTCACTCATCTGAGTAGATTTTTGCATCATAGAGACTGTTTCTTGTAGTTTTTCTCCAACATTTGTAGATATCTTAGCTAACTCTTGCGTCTCAGCAGAGTTTATATTCATCTGATTTGAGCTATCTACTATGGCTTGAACGATAACGTTGATAGTAGCATTGATCTCAGCTAATGACTTCTGTGTTCTTTCAGCAAGTTTACGAACCTCATCCGCAACAACAGCAAAACCGCGACCATGCTCCCCAGCACGTGCTGCTTCAATAGCAGCATTAAGTGCAAGTAAGTTTGTTTGATCAGCGATATCAGCGATAACTGCTAAAACCTCTTTTACCTGTGCAGCATCATGTGAAAGCTGTGTTAAGTTATCCGATAACACTACCTGCACCTCCGAACTCTGTTGCACTTTCTCTATCACTATTAAGATATCTGTCTTTGTATCTACTAAGTTGTCATTTGACTCTATAAGATTTCTCTTTCCATCTTCAGCTTCATCAATAGCAGATACCAGATCATTTTTCATCACTTGACCAGCTTCTGCCGTTTTTATAAGTTCTTTATTTTGTACTTTAGATCTATCCTCAACTGCAAAAGCAGTTTTTTCCAGATAGGTAGAGATATCTGCATTTGACGATGATGCTTCGATAATACCCTTCAATGTCATCTGCACTTTTTTGATAAAGTTATTAATATGATGGTTTGCTTGCGCAATCTCATCATCTCCTTTTTCACTCAATCTTTTTGTTAAATCACCATCACCCTCTGTAAGCTCTTTAGAGGCATCAATCAATTTTTTTATAGGGTTTACAATAGAGTTATTTACAATAATTAACATCAATACAATTACTAAACCAAAAGTAACCTGTATTGTCAATGATATATTCTGAAGACTAGATATTCTCTCTTGAATAAGAGAGCTGTATGCTGTTAGCATACTTTTAAGAAGGTTATGATTTGTATCTATCAAAAAATTCATCTCCCCCAATAATCCACTTTTAGAATCAAAACCTTTCTGTTTTGAGGCATCTGCAAATGCTAATAGATAGTTTTTATATTCAGCTAGATGAATTTTTATAGTTTTGGTATCTTTAATATTTCCATCAACATAGTAGATAAGAGCATTATAGGAGCGTTTGAATTTTTTGATATATTTTTTATTATATGTTAATCTAAAATTTTGTTCCAAAGTTTTCAGTGTTAAAATCATACTAAATATATCTTGATCTTGTGCGCGTTTAGCAAAGAGTTCCGCTTTTCTAACAGCACCAGCTAGAGCTTTATTGAGTCCATCTTTTTGCGTATAACCTATCTTCTTCTGTATCGTTACAATATTTTGAAAACTATCTCTATATAAAGAGAGATTTCCTCTAATTTTATCAATTTTAGCCGTATCGATATCTAATAAAAGGAGAGAGCTCTTTAACTTATCTATATTTTCTGTTAATATTTTATAACGACTAAAAAATAGCTCTTCACTAGAAACATTTTTATACTCTAAAAAGATTTTTGAACTTTGAACTAATTCTTCCATATATATATCTGTTTCATATACACTCAGCTTAATGTTTTGAAGCTCTTCACTCTTGCTAAGTATAAAACTTACTATATATATATTTATCAAAATAGATACTATAGATATACCCATCACACCAAACAGTTTATTTTTAATAGTCATTGTAAATACTCCCTATTATCTATTATCTATTATTATTTATATAATATATTTTAAAGCTTTTTTTGTAAACTCAGTAGAGCAAAAAAACATCGCTACAAAGATGGGATTTATTTTCACATAATCATCCTCTATCGTTTCAAAAACTTTAAAACTAAAGCCTACACCATCTTGGGAATCATTGGCTGTTACTATAAACTCTACTGGAGCTAATGTTCTTACCATATTTAAAATCTTTTTTCTCTCTTTAGCACTTTCACTCTTTAAAATATTAAAATCTGGAGACTCCGAACTTTTGTGTGAAAGTAGTACCGCTTCAAGAACTTCAAACTTATCTTTAAATACTATCTTATTCCATGCAATAGTAGTTTTATCTGAATCTATTTTACAACCCTTATAGATCAATGCATTTGGTTTTTGTGCCTTCATCGCCTCAATCAATCCTAAAAGAAAGTTTGTTCCACCTACATTTTGTGATGCTTTTGTCATAAAAAGATGTATCATCTCTTTTGTTTTTTGATCTTGTTTGTTAAAATTACACATATTAATCCCCTTTATATATAACGAAATGGTTTTTACCACTATTTTTAGCTTCATACATAGCACTATCCGCTTTTTTGACTAAACTCTCTACATCTTCTGCATCTTTTGGAAAAAATGATATACCTATACTTGCACCTATCTGTACTTTATTCCTATTTATAAAAAAAGGCTCATTTAATGATTTAACTATTTTTTGTGCAACTAAAGAAACATCACGATCCTCTTTAATATTAGTCACTAAAATAGTAAATTCATCTCCACCTATACGACCAACTATATCGACCTCCCGTACAAGACTCTTTAATCTTGCAGAGACCTGAACTAATAATTCATCACCAACATTATGACCAAATGTATCATTAACATTTTTAAACCCATCTAAATCTATAAAAAATATAGAAAAACCTACATCTGTCCTCTTTACCCTTTGAACCTCAAGTTCCAACTCAGAATAGAAATATGCACGATTATGCAATCCTGTCAACTTATCTATCAATGCCATTTTTAGCAGTTTAAAATGTACAATGGTTGCATATATACTAAATAAAAAAAGTAAAATAATGATAGAAAAAAGTAATATTTTAATATACATTCGTTCAAGAAAAATTTTCTCAAGATGATCAGAATTTGAATAGATAGTGATATATGCTATCTTTTTCCTAAGATTTTTTATAGGTAAAAATGTGATAATTACACTCTTTTCATCCAGTTTTGCATCAACAGAAAATGCGATATGCCTACCTACCATCTGTTTTACATCTTTATAAAGTTCACTATTATTAAAAAGTTTTTGAATTTTATCACTTTTACTTTTATTTAAATTATCGAGTGTAAGAAGGTACTCTTGATGTTCAGGACTATCTGTATAGGAATCAAGAATAAAATCGATCCAATGGTTTTTATTAATCTCTGATTTTAATATTAAAAAACGTTTCTCTAAAACTAACTTACCCAATAAATTTTCTAGAAGAAAATTACCATCAAAAGAGACCTCTAAACTCCCTATATACTGCTTTTTACTACCATACATAGGGTAAACATATCTAAAACCATTAGCAACTTTACCAATCTCAAAACCCTCAGTAGATGTTTGTGTACTGTTAGTCATAACAACACTCTCTCGAAAACCTGTTAAATCATCTCCAAATTTTGAAGGACTATGCATACGAAGAAAACTTATGTTATTTGGTAGATGAAAATGAACCTGCTTGACACCCATATTTGTTAAACGGCTATATCGCTTTTTTAACATCTCATAGATAGATTTACGAATCTTAGCTCTTTTTATATCATCAGAACCCTCTGCCTGTTCAAAAAGAGCTATAAGCTTCTCATTTTCCTGATACATAATAAAAATATCACTCGACATAATTTTAAGATAGCGATATTGTGTTTCATATCTCTTTTCTAATGTTTCTGTTTGAATGGAAAGATAGTTTTTTTTATGATGTGAAAACAGGTAATCCACAAAGATATTTGAGAGAAACAGAAAAAGGATAAGGACAATAAAGTGTTTATAATATAGATTAATAGTTTTCATTAACTACATTCTATCACAATTAGGGAATATTTGTGTATAACTGAAAAAACTATTAATTAAACCTCCTTCTTAGATTTCTTTAAGCAAACCGTAATATCAAAGCTATTATGATGTCAAAACGAAAAGAGGACAAAATTTGTCTGATTTAAAAAAAGGGTCTTTTAAACCCTCTATTAAAAAGGTTATAAAATGCAAGTTTACTTAGATAACAATGCTACAACGATGACAGATCCATTAGTTGTAGAAGCTATGATGCCATTTTTTAGTGAGCAGTATGGTAACCCTAACTCACTTCATAAATTTGGAACTGCAGCACATCCAGCACTTACTCGTGCTATAAACCAAGTTTATAAAGGTTTAAACGCTAGTGATAATGATGATATAGTTTTTACATCATGTGCAACAGAGTCAAACAACTGGGTTTTAAAGTCAGTTTTTACAGACTACATAGTAAATGGTGACAAAGATCACATTGTTACAACTGAAGTTGAACATCCATCAGTTCTTTCAACTTGTAAATGGTTGGAAGAAGAGGGCGTAAAAGTAACGTATCTTCCGGTAAATGACCAAGGAACGGTTGACGCTCAAACTGTTAAGAGTTTCATTACGGATAAGACTGCTTTAGTCTCTATCATGTGGGCTTCAAATGAGACGGGTATGATAAATCCTATCCAAGAGATTGGTGAGCTTTGTAAAGAAAAAGGCGTACTTTTTCACTCAGACGCTGTTCAGGCTGTTGGTAAAATTCCAGTGGATTTACAAGCTACTCATGTTGATTTTGTATCTTTTTCTGCACATAAATTTCATGGTCCTAAAGGCGTAGGCGCTCTTTTTATTAGAGATTCTCAACCATTAACTCCACTACTTCATGGTGGTGAGCACATGGGTGGACGTCGTTCTGGTACTCTTAATGTTCCTTTCATAGTAGGAATGGGTAAAGCAGTTGAATTAGCTACAACAAATATGCTAGATACAATGGCAAAGATAAGAGAAAAACGTGATCATTTAGAAGATGAACTTCTTAAATTAAGTGATACGTTTACAGTTGGTGATAGAAAAAATCGTACACCAAACACTATTTTAATATCTATTAGAGGTGTTGAGGGTGAAGGTATGCTTTGGGACTTAAATAACGGTCAGATAGGTGCATCAACGGGCTCAGCTTGTGCGAGTGAAGATTTAGAAGCAAATACTGTTATGCTAGCTATCGGCGCGGATAATGAGCTTGCTCATACGGGTATCAGACTTTCACTTT
>JAYEGK010000080.1:0-4053 GCA_034716265.1 Campylobacterota bacterium | reverse complement strand
TTATAGGTATAGTGCTCTAAGATGGAGTGTAAATATAGTAATAGCAATAATGCTATATATCTTAATTACATCTCATTATCTGATAGAAACTCAACTACTAATAGCTTATGGAAGTATCACCTTTTTATATATTGTCCTAAAATTAAAAACAATACCTGCTCAACTCACTCTATTTATTAAACTACTAGCATCTATTGTAGTGTTACGTTATCTCTATTGGCGATTTACTAGCTCTATCGTTTATGATGGTTTTTTTGATTATATAGCGGCTCTTTTACTTCTTTTTGCGGAGATAATAGCTATTGGTATATACCTACTCGGTGTTTTTACCTCTATGAGCATCTTAAATAGAAAACCTATCGATCTTATAGAGTATGATATTTCAGAGTATCCAACAGTAGATGTTCTCGTTCCAACATACAATGAACCCTTTGATATGATAGAGAAAACTCTTTTAGCCTCATTAGCATTTGATTATCCTAAAGATAGATTTAATGTTTTCCTCTGTGATGATGGAGGAACAGATCAAAAGTGTTACGATAAAGACCCTGTAAAGGCACAAGAAGCAAGGTATCGTAGAAGGTATTTAATAGAGTTTTGCAATAGAGCGGGAGTAACATACCTAACAAGAGAAAAAAATGAACATGCAAAAGCGGGTAACCTCAACTCTGCATTGGACTATATAGATTCTGATCTTATTCTTGTTTTAGATACAGATCATATCCCTGCCCCTCAATTTTTACAAAGAACTGTTGGTTGGTTTAACAAAGATGAAAAGATGTTTTTAGTACAAACACCTCATGCTTTTTACAATGCAGACCCAATAGAACGTAATTTAAAAATATTTGGAACATCTATTAGTGAAAATGATATGTTTTATAGATATATCCTACTTGGTCATGATTTTTGGGAAAGTGCATTTTTTTGTGGTTCAGCAGCAGTTCTAAGACGAAAATATATTGATGAAGTTGGTGGTATCGCAGGAGATACTATCACAGAGGATGCAGAAACAGCTATAAAACTTCACAACAGAGGCTATAAAAGTGCTTATATCAATGAACCTATGGTACGAGGTCTTCAAGCGGAAGATTTTGCATCTTTAGTGTTGCAACGTATCCGTTGGACACAGGGAATGGTACAACTTTTTCTTCTAAAAAACCCCTTTATGTCTAAAAAATTAAAATGGTATCAGATGGTCAGTTATGCAAGTGCTAGTTTTTTTTGGTTTTTTGCACTTTCACGAGTTATCTTTTTTTTAGCCCCTCTTATGTATATGTTTTTTGGTCTAAAAATTTATAGTGCAAACGATATAGAGATGATAGCTTATGTTATCCCTCATATCATTATGGCTGTAATGATGTCCTATTTTATGTACTCCAGTGTACGTAACCCATTTTTCTCTGAAATTTATGAAACGGCTCTCTCTTTTTTTACACTTCCTGCTATTATACAAGCTATATGGAACCCCTACAATCCAACATTTAAAGTAACTCCTAAAGGTGCAGATATTTCACAAACCTATGTGAGTGAATATGCTATCCCCTTTGTTTTGATGATAATTTTAGTCTCTCTTGGTTTTGTAGTTGGAGCTATAAAACTCTATCTCTATCCTGAAGAAGCTACTATTATCTTTATGACCGCTTTTTGGAACTTTTTAAATCTCCTACTGTTAGTGACTGCGGTAGGGGTAACAAGTGAAAAGGGTGATATTCGAAAATCTATTCGTGTTCTTCTTGATAAAGAGTGTTTTATGATCATAGATGGTAAAAAATATGTAGCAACTATTATAGATATAAGTGAAGATGGTATGAGTATTGAACCTATCTATGCTAAAGATAAAGAGGTTCTTTTAACAGATGCAGATAGTATCGAGATAGCCCTACACGGTCTCAATGGTGAACTTTTTGAGATACCCTCTACATTTTTACGCTCTTTTAAATGGGGAGAGGTACTTATATTTAAGTTTAAAGATATGAGATACAACCTCGCTTTACGTCAAAAAATAGTTTTACTTATATATGGAAACTCTACTATCTGGAATGAGTTTGAAAATGAACAAAAAAATATGAATCCATTTCAAAGTTTTTATCTTATAATCAAACAAAGTTTTAAAAATGCTCTTTTTAAAGAAGCTTTTAAAGTGACTTTTCGATATTTTATAAACCTAATACTACAAAAAAAAGGAACATAATGCGTTTATTGTTACTATTTATGATAACAACGACTTTTCTATCTTCTATAGAGATAGAAAAAGCTCAAACAGTAAAGATAAAGGAGCTAAAAGATGGAACAATGATGGTTAAAATAGCATTAAACTATGAAAACCCCATTGAGATGTCTCGACGAATACGAGGTGTTGATGGAATCTACAATCTACCACTTCCTATTCCTGGAAGTTGGAAAGTTTTATCTGCAAAGGGTTACCTTAGTTACAGTCCCTCTATCCTTCTACAAAAAGATCACTCCGCTGGTGTTATCAACTTTAACAATATGAATATAAAACAGTTTAAACTTTTTAAATATGAGAAAACAGGTGTTAAATTTTCTATAAACCCAAAGTATATTAAAGAGTATAATCAACTTCGTATTGAGATGATTCAACACTATACAGATAAATGTGAAGATGGTGCAAGTTCTCAACTGTGGACAGATATAAACCTTATAGATAGTTATATAGAGTTTCATATAGAAAAGATAGCTATTCCAGAGGAGATACACTCTCTTACAACACATATGATAGATGGAAAACAGTATAAGATAGAACCTATAAACTATGTTATCTCAAAAAAACCAACAGATAAGGAGCTTCTTCACTATGCTCATATCACAGGTGCTGTTGCAAATAGTATTCAATACCGTATGGCTCCTATCTCTGTTTCAAATAGTTTAGAGTTAAAAGAGCATAATGTTATCGTCTCTCCAAAAGAGAGTATGAAACAGAAACTACTCTCTTTAAAACCTCATTTTTTATTTGACAATGATCCTATATACTCTTTACACTTCAACAAAAAAAACCTACAACCTCTCATTCACAACAGTATCAATCTCTCTCTCTCCTCATCTGGAGTAGCTCTTTTAAGCAAAAAAGCATTTCATGGTAAAAGTGCTTCTCTTGAAGGTGGGAAAATAAGGTTAAGTAAACTCCCTATTTTAGATAAAGATAATGTTACAGTGGCTTTTTGGTTTAAGGCAAATAGTAAAAGAACTAAATATCTTGAGTTTGGATTTGAAAACTATAAACTCACTTTAAATAAAAGAGATATAGGTTTCTCTACACACAAAGGAGATATCTATGGTAAAAGAGTGAAACTTAACAATGGATGGCATCATATAGTTGCAAGATTTAACTCTCAAGATATAAGAAAAAACTCTCTCTACCTAGATGGAAAAAAATTAAAACTTCGTAGAGTTACAGGGAAGATAAAAAAAGAGAATATAGCATTCACATCCTCTGCAGATATAAGTGGTTATGGCGCTATCGATCAACTTTATTTTTTTGATAAAACATTAGATAGTAAAACAAGATCAAAACTTTATAAACTAGCTAAACAATATAAGAAAAAATCTTACAAAGAGGCTCTCTTTATCTCTGAAAAGCTACTCCACGATATAAATGTTTTAATAAACCCTATCTCTCCCGATAAAATTATTCTCTTAATCTCTCCTGATGAGGAGAGTAAGATAACAGATGTAATCTATGGATTTTATAAAAAAGATCTCTCTTTATACTTTAGGCAGGGTTTAAATATAGATGCTGTTACAATCCCTCCAAAAGCAGATGCTTATAGTGCAAAAGATTATATTCCCGTAGATACAGATATATCTTTTAGGGAACTAGGCTACGAAACAACTGTTCTAAGAGGATGGTATCCACCCTCAATTAGTATAGATTTTAAAGTTTATCCTGATCACTATTTTAACTCTAAAGATACAATAGAGGCACACCTCAACTATGTATTTCCAACAACAGTAAATTCAGATTCAGTTTCAAATATCTTTATAAATGATAAATTTGCAAAACAGATAGATATAATGGAAACCTCTAAAACAGGA
>JAYEGK010000079.1:0-4053 GCA_034716265.1 Campylobacterota bacterium | reverse complement strand
AACTCACTAAAAACTTATTCTTTATCGCTATAATGTCAAACTGATTCTATTGTTTGTAAGGAATATTTTATTTATGCTAAAAAGTTTTATATTATACATATCTATTTTTGTTATTTTTTCTGCTTGTAGTAGTTACAATGATATTAAACAATCTCCATCTTTTGAGGGTAATATAGCAGATACTAAAACTTGGTATGATGATGTAAACTATGATATTAAAACTATAAATGTATCTATTCCTATTCCAAATAGTTTAGAGTGTGAACCTCCTCCTCCCTATCAAATTCAAGCTGATGCACTTTATGATCTATCTTTAGAATCAGAATATGGACTTGCTCCTAAAAGACCTTGCAGTCTTGAAGATATAGTGCAAGATATAAATGGTTATGACAGTTATCAGCCTGAACTGAGTGTTTTAATGTCTTCAGATGATTTTACTACAGTTACAGAAAACACTGTGATGAAACTAAGAGGTGATTACTCTAGAAAATCTACTACAGGTGATGGAAGTTTAGAAGCGAATGCTAAAGTAAAATCTTACTCATTAAAACTATCATCAGATACAAATCTTTTATGGAATCAAAGAAAATTACAACTGAGTAAATATAAATCGGATACGACAAGAGTAAAAAATAGATTGGCTTTTGAGTTGATGCGAGATATTCCCAATATAACAAGTGTGAAGATGCAGTTTGTCAACCTATTTGTAAACGATGTTGATTATGGTTTATACACCAATGCAGAAGCTATTAGAGCAGAGTATCTCGTAAATAGAGGTTGGAATAAAGATGATAAACTTTATAATGCAGGTAACTGTATGTTTGAACCACTTGATGAGTTAAGGGTCGATTCAAAAGGAGTACCACTTGATGAAGAGGCTTTTGGAACTATTTTAGAGATAAGAACAGGTGATGATCACTCTAATGTGATGAAAGTGATGGAAGCGATACACTCTGATACACCAATAGATATGGTAATAGAAAAACATTTTAATAGAGAAAACTATATTACATGGTTAGCTATTAACCTAGTATTGAGCAATAAAGATACAACTTATCATAACTTTTATCTCTATAATCCACTTTATAGTGAGAAGTTTTATTTTATCCCTTGGGATTATGATGGTGCATGGGCAACTAAAAATTATTTAGGAAAAAATGAATATGGTATATCTGTATGGTGGAAAACGATGTTGCATAAAAAGTTTATGAGTGTTCCTAAAAATTTACAAGATATATACAATAAAGCGGAATATATACGTCAAAACTATATAACAGATGAGAAAGTAAAAGAAAAATTAGCACTGTTTGAGAAATCTGTAATGGAGTTTTCAATAAAGGAGCCAGATTCTCTGTTTACATCTTCAAGTGATTGGAACTCTACAACATATAGACTTGTTACAGGGATAGAAAACAATATGGATCTTTATAAAGATGTTATAGGACATCCTATGCCTTTTTGGCAAGCAGTTAAGTATGAGGATAATCGTTTAATTATATTATGGGGAAAATCGGTAGATTTAGAGGGTGATGAGATAGTGTATGATATACGTATATCTAAAGATATAAACTTTTTAAGTGAAGAGGAAGATATCTTTAGTGATTATGAAATAGAGGAAGGTTCGGCAGATAAGATGTTTTCCTATGCAGATATATCCTTAGATTTAAATAGTAAATATTATTTAAAAGTGATCTCTCGAGAAAAAGATGATCCGACCCATTATCAGATATCCCTTACTCAAGCACGTGATGAAAATAATGAAAATACTATCGATGCTCCCTCTAGTACAAGATTTGGTATTTTAGAGTTTGAAATTGATGCAGATGGTAATTTAAATTTTGAAGATGAATCAGATCTTTTATATGAAGAAGAGTAATGGAAGAAAAAATTAATTTAGTAGTAGAGAAAAAAACAAAGAAAAAGAAAAAACCTGAACTCTCAAAACTCGTAGGAACATTTTTCAGAAATGCACTTCGTTCAAATCTTGATTTAACTGCTTTAGCTGATACTAAAGCGGGAATACTTATATCTATCAATGGTTTTATCTTAACTGTAAGTGTAACAGCAGTTGGATTTGCTACACATAATAATATGATGACCTATGCATTTATATCGATTATTTTGACATCTTTAGGCTCTATTATTTTTGCTGTTTTAGCAGTAAAACCTAGACGTAAAGATCATTTAGTTGAAAAGGAATATCTAGAGGGGTATTCAAGTCTTCTCTACTATCAAGATATGGCAGATCTAACTCCAAAAGATTATTCAAAAGAGATGAATAAAGTGTTGTTTAGTTCTGAGGAGTCCAAAGAGGAGATGATAACACATCTTCATATACTGGGTGTTGAGATTAAAAAGAAATATTTTTGGTTAGCACAAGCGTATACATTCTTTTCTGTTGGTTTGGTGATAACCGCTTCACTTATTATCTATGCACTGATATATGAGGAGCAAACAGCTATATACAACCTCTCTAAAGGTGATGTCGTTTATAAAAAAGAGAAGTTTTATAATGTGTTTGAACCATCAGGAGTAACGACTATGCCTGATGGAAAAGTTTTAGTTATTGAAGATGAGAGTAGCGCTCATTCATTAAAACTTTTAGAGATAGAGGATAACAACAATGTAGTAGAGATAGGGAACCTTTATCTGAGCAAAAAGATTAAAAAAAGATTAAAAAAAGATGTAGAGGATTTAGAAGCTATAACATCAGATAAAAATATTGTTTATGCAACAACATCATTTACATTAACTAAAAGTCAAAAAGTGAAAAAAGCACGTGAAAAGCTGATTATGTTTATCTATAACGATGGTGCAATTGAAAATTTTCATACATATTCGGAGTTAAAACATGATCTTTATAAACAGTTTCCTGAGATTTTTAAAGATACACTTTTTTCGAGTAATGCTATCAATATAGAGGGACTTTCTTTTAACAGTAGTACAAAAAGTTTAATGATAGGGTTTCGAGCACCTATTAAGGATGGAAAAGCGATATTAGTGAGTATTGAAAATCCTAAAGAGATTTTTTTAAAAAAGGAAAAACCAAAGTTTTCTAAAATCATTAAATTAGATTTAAATGGTTTAGGTGTTAGAGATATTGTATTTGATTCGCAAAAAGATGGCTACTGGATAGTTGCAGGTGCTAGTGGTGATAGAAGTATCAATTTTCAATTATGGTTTTGGAATAAAAAGCACTCTAAAGTGGAACGTGTTAAAAATCATCCAGATATAGGTTTTGGAGAGGGTATTACGATTATTAATCAATACTCAGATAATGCAGGAATATTTATAGTTGAAGATAATGGAAAAAAACCAAATAAGTCTGCTGATTATGTCATAATAGATAGGGATAGTTTATGAGGTTACTTCTATTATTTTTACTCTCAACAGGTTTATATAGTGCAGATAGTTCAAAAGAGACCTGTTATACTGTTCAACTTATCAGTAAATATAATACTAGTGAAAATAAAAAACTTCTTGAGGAGAAAGAGTATTTATCAAGTTGTAAATTGATGGAGATTGGTAAATTAATTACAATTAGATGTGGTTGTTTCAAGGAGAGGTCTAAAACAAAAGCGATTGTAGATATTATTAAAAATGATTATGAAGCTGCATTAGTTATGAAGACCTATAGTTACAGATTTGATGATATTGTTGAGAAAGAGGAGACTAAAGTTATAGAGAAACCTCAAAAAAAGGATATTGAAGTTGCGATTGAGGTTGTTCAAGATATTCCAAAAGTTAAAAAGAAAAAAAAGAAAATCAAAAAAATAGCACCACCAGTAGAAGAGATAGAGAATATTATAGTATTAGAAGAGGAAAAGGTAGAGGAAGTAAAAGAGCTGAAACTAGAAAAGAAAAAAGTTAAAAAGAAAAAAAAGAAGAAAAAAGTTAAAAAAAATGTACCTATACCAGTAGAGATAGAAGATATACTAATAGTAGTAGAAAAGGAGAAAGTAGAGGAACTAAAAGAGGAAGAGAAAAAAGTTAAAAAGAAAAAAAGAAAATATGTTAAAAGAAGAGCACAAAGATATTTTTATGATAAATATC
>JAYEGK010000078.1:1801-4062 GCA_034716265.1 Campylobacterota bacterium | reverse complement strand
TTTAATAGATACAATGTTGCTAAATTAGATTAAAAAGGATATAAAATGGCAAAGAAAATTAAAAAAGAAGAAACAAAAGAAGAGGTTGCATTAGCAAAAAAACTTGCTAGAAAAGCTGAAAAGAAAAAAGAGAAAAAAAAGAAATCTAAAAAGAAAAAAGCTGAAAAAGAGGCTCAAAAAAAGTTAAAAGCTAAGTTAGATAAAAAGAAAAAAGAGAAGTCTAAAGCTAAAAAGAAAAAAGCTATTAGAGGTTCTAAAAAACCAAACTAAGAGTTTTTTCCTTCGTCACATCCTTTAAAAGATGTGACTCTCTCATCCTCTATTTTGTATTTATCATCCAGATAGAAAAAATATCTAAATAATTCCAAAAAGATTTTAATGATGTTTCAGTTACATCCTGTTTTTCAAGTTCAAACAAAATAGGTTTAAATAGCTCTAACCAAACTTCTCTTGCATTGGCATCGATAGCAAATGGTGCATGTCTTCCTATTATCTGTGGTGCTCCACGATTTTGAATAAAGTATGCAGGTCCTCCACATATCTGAATAAAAAAGTCACTTGCGTTCTTTTTTGCTTCTTCTATTCCTTCATCATCTTGAGGAAACATACCTGCAATCTCACTATTTTTCAACAGTTCATAATGCTCACTAATAAGATTTCGAATACCTTGTTCTTGTACTTCAATGAGAAATTCTGGTATCGGTTTTTGAACTGGTATTCTCTCGCCTAACCCTGCTTTTGTTATTTCTAAAATCATCTGTATCCTTTATTTGTGGTTTGATATTATATATTACCGAAAAAAGTAGTGGAACATATATTAGATTAAGAACTGTTGCCCAAGCTATTCCAAAACCTAATGATATCGCCATCGGTTGTAATATAAGTGCTTGGCCTGAAGCGAAAAATATAAGAGTTAATAAACCTAATACAGTGGTTAGTGATGTCAACAGGATAGGTCGTAACCGAGTAAGTGCTTTTCTCATTAACTCCTCTGTATCGTTAGCTTTTTGAATAAAACTGACCATTATCAATCCATCATTTACAACAACACCAGATAATCCAACTATCCCTATTAAACCAGGCATACTTAGGTTGATGCCCATAATAATATGCCCTACAAATACACCAAGTAAAACTAAAGGAATAGTACTAATCACTATGAGAGGTTTTTTAATAGAGTCAAATAACCAAACAAGTGTTATAAAGATTAAAAATATAGAGATTAATCCCGCTTGCATCATCTCCGATCTGTTTTTATTATTTTCCTGCTCTTCACCCTTTATATCTACTCTATAACCACTCTCTTTTAGTTCATTAAATGTAGTTTGCATCTTTTGCATAACCTCTGAAGAGGTTATAATCTCTTTATTTAAGGAAGCAAAGATGGTTCTTATTCGAACAGCATCTTCTTTATTTAATGTTACAAATCCCTGTATGACTATAAAATCACATATATCTTTTAGTGCTATATATTGATTAGTATTAGGAATTTGAAGTTCTACTTTTTGGATAGAGTTTATATTTTTATTTGCTTTACTCTCTATCTTTAATCTAAGTAGACCATCATCGTTAAACATTTTTCCATATTCACCTTTGAGATAATATGGCATTAATGCTTGAGATATAACTGCTTCATTAAATCCTAACTCTTGACCATATTTATTAACTCTTAGTTTTAACTCTTTTTCTCCAATAGTAGCATCATTTGATATATCTTTTACTCCAGTTATTGAGTTTAAAGAGTTTTCAACTATTTTTATACCTTTTAGAATCTCTTGTTCATTTTTTCCACTTAAACTTATCTCGATATCTGATGCTACTACACCTGCACCAGGTACCTTTACAACAAGTTCATCAAAAGTTAGTCCCATCTTATCTGTTTGTGTGTGAAATGGTATCATTAACTCTTGAATATGTTTTGCTATCTCCTTTGCACTGCTATCTCTTTTAAGTAAAGATTCATCATACTCTAAAGATAGATAGGGACTGATATATCTGTCAAATAGATTAGAGGGTTTTCTTTCATGAAGGTCTATAAAAATATGAAAAAGATTCTCTCCAAGTTCCGCTCTATTTTTAGCATCCATTTTAAAGCCAGTAACAGATGTTATTGAAGATATTTCACTTTTATAGCTGTTTTGTAAAAGCTTTTTCTCTAAAGATGTTACTATTTTTTCTGTATCGCTGAGTTCATTGTTAATATTAACTTTTCCATACACATATATTTGTGTTGTATCAAATTCGGGAAAGAGTTGAAACTT
>JAYEGK010000078.1:0-1791 GCA_034716265.1 Campylobacterota bacterium | reverse complement strand
CCATCTACCTTTAAACAAAAGATGTAGTAATCGACTGTAAAAAGAGTTCATCGCCCTCCACATTTTTTTTGTAAAACTGGTATCTTTGGAAACTTTTAGAAAATCATGTGCATGAAGTGGTAGAAAATAGAATGCTTCAAAGAGTGAAGACAACAACAAAACTGTTATCATTACAGGGATTATTTTTATAAAAGTTCCCATCTCTCCAGTTAGTAGAAGCATAGGTAAAAATGCAAAAACAGTTGTTAGTGTAGCTGTTAAAACAGCAGGAAACATCTCTGTTGCACCAACTATGGCAGCTTCACGTTTTTCCATTCCCTCCTCCATATGTCTATATATATTTTCAGCCACAACTATCGCTTCATCGACAAGCATACCTAAAGCGATTAATGCACCTAGTAGTGAAAGCATATTTAAGCTATTTCCCATAATCTCGGTAGTTATAAGACCTATCATAAAACTCATAGGAATTCCTATCGCTACAACAATTGCTATTCCCCGATTTATAAAAACCATCATAGCGATAAAAACGAGCATAAGACCAAATATAATATTTGAAAAAACGATATTAAGACGATTTTTTATCCATATAGAGGTGTCTGTATATATATTATAGTTGAGATTTGGATTGAGTTGAGACATCTTTTTTAAAAGTTTTCTTATATCTTTAACAAGTGCTATTGCATTACCATCTTTTGATTTTGTAACATTTATAGAGATATTTCTAACTCCATTATAGTGAGAGAGTTCAGATTCATCACTTAGCTTAAAAGATACATTAGCGATATCTTTAATTTTAACTCTTTTTTCTCCAACACGAATGATTGTATCTGCAATATCTTGAGAGTTTTTCTCTCCATTAAAAGTTGATATATAGAGATGTTTTCCCTGCTCTTTTATTGTTCCTATTGGAAATATAGAGCTAATGTTTTTTAAAGATGCAACTACTAGAGAGGGTTGTAGCTCTAAAGCTCGTATCTTTTGCTCGTTAATCTCTATAACTAATTCGCTATCAGCATCTCCACGAACAGTTATATCACTTAATGTTTTATATTTACTCAGTTCACTTTTTAACTCTTCAGCTTTTAGTAGAAGCTCTTTTTTATCGACATCTCCAGAGAGAGCAATTAATATAAGAGGAAAGGCATGTGTTTGTATCTTTGCTATTGGATCTGCCATATCACTGGGTAGATCTTTTTTTACAGAACTGATAATATCTTTAACATCATTTAAAACTTCTATATTATTAGAGGAGGATTTAATATCTGCAACAATAGAGAAAGAACCATTTTTAATTGTTGTTGAGATAGTATCTAGCTCATCTACATTTTGTAACTTTTCCTCTATCGATTGAACAACCATCTTATCAAGTATATCTGCAGATGTTCCAATGTATCCACCAGAAACTGTTATTTTATCCATATTCATAGGAGGAAAGATCTCTTTAGGAATATTTGAATAAGCAAAGATAGACATAATCAAAATAAAGCTTAGGAGTATATGATTTAAGAGTGGTTTATCTATTGAAAACTCTATAAATTTACGAATCATCTATCTAATCCTTTAAAACATCGTATCTAAAATTTGATCTTTAAATCTTATATTTTCGACAGAAGCACCTATAACTTTTTGCTCCTCCTTTAAGATATCATATTCCGATTTGAGTTTAGATATCTCTCGACTTTTAAAGTAGATCTGTTGCTGTATATATATTTTTGGAAATAAAAACATCATTACAATAACAATAATCAAGACAACCTGTTTCACATATTTTAGGTCTAACTCTTCATT
>JAYEGK010000077.1:0-4067 GCA_034716265.1 Campylobacterota bacterium | reverse complement strand
ATAGTTGTGATGACTCAGTCGTGTTTGTAGAAGATGAGCAGGAGTTTATCTTAAGAGGTGCGAGAGGGTATGCTCCAACCTATTTAAAACTTCCAAAACCCTCTCCTAAAAAACTGCTCTGTTTAGGAGCAAACCAAAAAAGTACGGTAGCTATCTGTGTGGAGGAGAGGGTGATACTCTCTCCCTATATTGGAGATTTAGATGGAGTTAAAACTATAGAACATTTTAGATCCAATATAGAGATTTTAAAAAGAGTCTATAATTTTGAACCTGAGGTTATTATCTGTGATAAGCATCCAAACTATGAATCAACAAAATATGCTTTAGAACTCAAAAAGGAAAATCCAGAGTTAGAGTTAATCCAAGTACAACACCATTATGCACATATCTTAGCAACTATGGGTGTTAATAATATCAAAACTAAAGTTTTAGGTGTAAGTTTTGATGGTACAGGTTATGGGGATGATGGCAATCTTTGGGGTGGAGAGTTTATGGTCTGTGATGAAAACTCTTATGAGAGAGTGGGTCATTTTAAGGAGTTTAAACTTCTTGGAGCAGAAAAAGCGATAAAAGAGCCTAGACGAGTAGCTCTTAGTTTTTTATATGAGATATATGGAGAGGATACTCTTACACTTAAAAATAGTGTAACAGATGCTTTTAGTGAGTATGAACTCAAAACATTATATATCTCATGGAAAAAATCTTTAAATACTCCACTAAGTAGCTCTTGTGGACGTTTGTTTGATTGTGTCGCTTCTCTTTTAGATATTATTCAGATAATCTCTTATGAGGGGGAGAGTGCTCTTTTGATGGAGAGTTTATATGATGATAGAGTGAGAGAGCATTTTGAGTTTTCAATAGATAATGGAGTGATAGATTTTAGTAAAGTAGTGGTTCAAATAGTTGAGGAGAGTGATAAGCAAGTAGCCCTCTCAAAGTTTTTCAACACTCTTGTCGAAATCATCTATCAGATGAGTTTAATATATAATCTAGCAGTGGTAGTGAGTGGTGGAGTTTTTCAAAATAGAGTTTTAATAAAACTTTTGATAGAAAAAATGCCAAACATCATCCTAGCAAAAGGATTTGTAACCAATGATAGTGCCATCTCCTATGGACAGGCGATGGCTTTTAATACTCTAACTTTTTAGTTCCTCTTTAGTTATCAAACTAAGAAGAGCAGGTCCTAAGATAACATTAGATACAAGAGCGATAGTTATCGCTCCCCCTGCAAGTATTCCAAAGTTTATGAGGTTTGTGAGTGATGCAAAGATATAAACATAAAATCCAAGTGAAAGAACTATTGTTGTTGCTAGTAAGGCACGTCCTGTTCCTAGCATCGTCTGCTCTACAGCCTCTTTTGTAGTTAAACCTTTATTGTGGTATTTTGCAAAGTTATGGAAGAAGTGAACTGTATCATCTACACTGAGTCCTATCACTATCGCACCAACGAGCATTGTGAACATATCTAGGGGTATATCTACCATAGACATAAATCCTAATGTTAAAACAACTGGAAGTATATTTGGTATCATACTTGTTAGACCTATCTTAACACTACCGAGTAATATAACCATCATAATAGCTATGAGTCCAAATGCAACTGTATAACTTACAGCCATCGAACTCATAGCAGCTGATAATGTTCTTTGAAAGAGAGGTACCATACCTGTTATAGTAATCTCTACACTATCCCCTAACTCCGCTTTCATAACTGCTGTAAGTTCATCACTTAACTCACCATACTCTCCCGCTTCCATCCAAGGAAGTTTAAATGTCAATCTTGCTTTACTCATAGAGGAATCAACTAAATCTTCCAAATCATCACTACCACTATTTTCAAAAAGTAAAAACTCTTGAGGGATTAAAGCATCATTTTTTGTAATGGCATAATATTTTTGCTCATTGTTATGTAAAGCTCTATGAATCTCTTTTAAAACTTCAGCAACACTCCAGCCCTTTCCTACAAAATATTTGTCATTCTCGATAGTTTCCGCTTTTTTTCTGATATTGTCTATCTTTGTTAAAAGCTCAGAGTTGTATAAACCATTCTCTTTTTTTGTATCTATGATAACTTCCATAGTAACAGAACCCTTTAGCTCTCTATCTACTGTATCTGTTGCAATCTTTACAGGAGAGTTATCTGGTTGCCAACTGAGTGGGTCATGCTTAAACTCTACACTTGATGCAAAATATATCCAGATAATAGTGATAATAGCACTTACACCAACAATAGCTTTTGCATATTTTACACTAAAATCTGCAATCGCTATTAAAAATTTATCCATCAGAAGCGATTTTGCTACCGCTTTCTCTTTTGCAGGTTTGATAGGTAAAATAGCTAAAATTGCGGGAAGGAGTATAAGAGTATTTGCAAGAGCAAACATTATCCCAAGTGCAGCAAATATTCCCAAATCAGCGATAGGAGCGATAGAAGCGGTTGAAAATGAGAGAAGTCCAGCAGCAGTTGTAAGCGATGTCATAATGATAGCTAAACCAGAATGCCCTAGAGAGTAGGAGATAGCTCTATTTTTATCTCCATTTTTGTTTAAATCTTTAAAGAACATCGCAAGAAGATGTACAACTGCTCCTATACCAACAGCAAGTAAAAAAGATGGTAATATCTGAATAGGGATAGTGATAGGAGTACCAACAAGTGCCATAGCTCCGATAGTCATAAGTAAAGAGATAACAACGATAAAGATAGGTAAGATAACAGCACTTATACGTCTAAATACAACAAAAAGAAAAATCATCATCATAAGAAGTACAAGTTTAACAAACTTTTGCATATCTGCTTGTACCGATTGTTTATTATAATCATTTACCGCCATTGAACCCGCTATGAAAACAGTAAAGTTCTCTGTGCTATATTTTTTGATGATAGTATCGGTAGCTCTTACCATCTCACTTTTTGAACTATCAAGTAAAAACTCTGAATCTTCATCAGATATAGATTCCTCCTCCTCATCTCCAAAACCATCTAGCTCATCACCATCTGCAACACTCTCATAAGCATTTGGTTCTAGGATAATAGTGGTAAATGTAACTGCTTCATTAAAAAGTAGGTTTTTATACATTTCACTATTTTGAGCTAGTTTTTTAATAGCTTCTAGCTCCTCTTGATTTGATGGAAAATTTTCAAAGAGATCTTCAACTATAAGCTGATCGCCTTTTCCTCTTGTATTTCTAGCATTTAAAAGGGATGTGATATCGCTTAGATGAGGAATATTTTCCTCTAGTTCATTGTGTAACTTTTGGAGTTTTTTGAGTGTATCAAAATCGAATATATTTTCTGTTTGAACAATTACCATAATCTTTTCATCTTGTCCAAACTGCTCTTTAAAAGCTTCATAACGAATTAATGCAGGGTCATTATCGTGTAAAAATCCCTCTGTTGATGTATCTATTGTTATTTTTGGAAGATTGGAGATAAAAGCGATACTTATTAAAAGCATAGCTATGATGATTTTTATAGGGTGTTGGGTGATTTTTACACCCATCTGTTCTATACTGTTTTCTGATTTGGTACGCCAGTTCATTAGGAGCCTTTTTATTTGATACTGGCATAATAGTCGATAAGTATTAAGTAAATGTTAAGTAGGATTTCTCGTCTCAATATCAACTAACTCTATACGAGAACACCCCTTTTTAAATAGTTTTTTATTTGAAGCATCCTCCTCCGCTAAAACAAAAATATCTGCAAAATCATCTTTTTGAACCTCAAAAGTGTGAAGCTCTTTTGTAGTTTCTATCATAAATGCACTCTCTTTGAGTATAGAGTTAAGCTCTATATTTCTAAACCCTTTAGCAAACTCACTCTTTATAACTTTAGCAACCTTCTCATTTTGAAAAAGTTCCTCAAGTGTAACTGTTTTATTTAAATCCGTTTCGCATAGTATCTTGTATGTTATCATTATTGTTCCAACCATTTTTTTCCTTAGATTTTAACTTTTCTCTATTATATAGATTTTTTGAGTTTTATGCGATTTTATTGCATAGTTATATAAAAGATGTTACAAAGAGTAGGTTTATAATATAAAAGAACTCACTAAACCTATCACTCCACC
>JAYEGK010000076.1:0-4097 GCA_034716265.1 Campylobacterota bacterium | reverse complement strand
TTTATGATAAAAACGTTCAGGATCTCTACCGTTATAGTCGATAACGATATTTTCTACTTTGGAGCGACTATTAACAATAGAGTGAGCAACTGTAATCTCACCTTTTATGTGTTGGTTGATAATTGACTGATTCAATGGAGCATTTACTTTTTCAAATTTATTGTAAAAAGTTCTACCCTTAAAAGAGAGTTTTTCTACGACAGTATCACGCTTAATCCAGTAGTGATCACTTACCATTTTAATCAGTTTTAAATCCATTGCAGTCATTTTATTACCTTAATATCTTAATATGTAGATTGGTTGTAGATTACAAAGTTTTGAGCTAAAGCTTTTAACTCTTCTTTGATATTTTTTTGAAGTTCAGTATTTGTAATATCATCTAAAACATCAGCCATCTTATTTGCGATAAGCTCAAACTCTTTCTCTTTCATACCACGAGATGTAAGGGCGGCAGAACCAATTCGAATACCAGAGGTTACAAATGGACTTCGTGTTTCACCTGGAACAGTGTTTTTATTGATTGTGATACCTGCATTACCTAAAGCTGCATCTGCATCTTTACCAGAGATCTCTTTACCTACAAAAGATACAAGAACTAAGTGATTATCAGTTCCACCAGAAACTACATCATATCCACGAGCAACCATCACTTCACCAAGAATTTTAGCATTTGCTTTTACTTGTTTAGCATACTCTTTCCACTCTGGAGATAAGTTATATTTAAAACCTACTGCTTTTGCTGCAATGACATGTACTAGAGGACCACCTTGAAGAGCAGGGAATATTGCAGAATTTATTTTTTTAGCTATATCTTCATCGTTTGTCATAATCATACCACCGCGTGGACCGGCAAGAGTTTTATGTGTAGTTGTTGTTACGACATCAGCATATGGGAATGGACTAGGGTGTTCACCTGCGGCAACAAGACCAGCGATATGAGCGATATCAGCAAATAATATAGCACCAACTGCATCAGCAATTTCGCGGAATTTTTTGAAATCGATCTCACGAGCATAAGCAGATGCTCCACAAACAATTATTTTAGGTTTAACGATTTGAGCTATATCCATAACTCTATCGTAGTTAATACGACCATCAAGTTCAACACCATAAGTAAAACTGGAGTAGTTTTTACCAGAGAAACTAGGTTTTGAACCATGAGTTAAGTGTCCACCATGACTTAAATCCATACCTAAAAGCTTATCACCAGCTTTTAAAAGTGCTGCATAAACTGCACCATTTGCTTGGCTTCCTGAATGAGGTTGCACATTAGCAAAATTACATCCAAAAAGTTCACAAGCTCTGTCTATAGCTAACTGTTCAACTCCATCAGCATATTCACAACCACCGTAGTAACGTTTTGCTGGATAACCCTCAGCATACTTGTTAGTAAATACTGAACCCATAGCTTCCATAACTGCTGGAAGTGTAAAGTTTTCAGATGCAATCATCTCTAAGTGGTCAGTTTGACGCTCTAACTCTTTTTCACATAAATCAAATATTTCACTATCGTACTCTTTTAAAAAACTCATAGTATCTAATCCCTTGTTATAATTGTGGAGATTATACTCAATATTTAATAATAGATGACTGAATTTTTTTAGAGAGAGTATTTCTACTCTCTCTCCTCTTCAGATTTTTCTTCATTGTGGATAGGTTTCATAGCAGGAAAAAGAAGTACATCTCTAATAGAATGTTCATTTGTTAAAAGCATGACAAGTCTATCTATCCCGATACCTTGACCTGCTGTTGGTGCCATACCATAACTAAGTGCATCGATAAAATCTTCATCCATCTCATGCGCTTCATCATCACCAGCTTCTTTAGCATCTACTTGACCTTTAAATCGGTTGTACTGATCTATAGGATCATTTAACTCACTAAATGCATTTGCAATTTCACGACCAGCAATAAAGAGTTCAAATCTTTCTGTGATAGCAGGATTTTCATCACTTCTACGTGCAAGAGGAGAGATCTCCACAGGGTACTCTGTAATAAAAGTAGGGTCAATTAGCTTTTCTTCAACAAATTCATCAAAAAGTTCACCTTGAAGCTGTCCTAAATTCATACCTGGTTTTACAGTGATATTTTGAGATTTTAAATATGCAGTGATAGACTCTTTTTCGTTACAAACCTCTGCAGGAACACCACCTATCGTTGTTAATGATTCGATTAGTGGAATCTCTTGAAAATTTTCAAAGTTGATCTCCATCTCACCATAAGGAAGATATGTTGGAAGGTCAAGGTGTTCAAAAAGGTATTGAAAATACTCTTTTGTAATCTCTATTAAATCTTTGTATGTTTTGTAAGCCCAATAGAACTCTATCGATGTAAATTCAGGGTTGTGTGTTGCATCCATACCTTCGTTTCTAAAGTTACGATTTATCTCAAATACTGCTTCAAAACCACCAACAATTAAACGTTTTAGATAGAGTTCAGGAGCAATTCTTAAATATCTATCTATACCTAATGAATTATGATGTGTAACAAATGGTTTTGCATTTGCTCCACCAGCTATTGGATGCATCATCGGTGTTTCAACCTCTAAAAATCCTTTATCTTCAAAAAATCTTCTTGTTAAGGATATAACACGAGAGCGAGTTTGAAAAGTTTTTCTAACTTCAGCGTTCATAATCAGATCAAGATAACGTTTTCTATAACGAATCTCTTTATCTGTAACACCATGAAATTTTTCAGGTAGAGGAGCGATCGCTTTTGTTAAGAGTGTTACTCTATCTGCATGAAGTGAAAGTTCCCCTTTTCCCGTTACAAATGGATAACCAGAAACCTCTATAATATCACCAACTTCAATATTTTTTTTGAAAATAGTATTGTAAAAGCCTTCAGCTAAATTATCTCTTGCTACATAAATCTGAAGCATACCACTTTCATCTTCTATCTTAACAAAACTTGCTTTACCCATAATTCGTAAAAGTTTAATACGACCACTAACTATGTAGTGACGTTTTTCATCACGCATCTCTTCTTTGTTTTTTATATCTGAATTTACATTTAAAAATTTTTCGATAGTCGCATTTCTTTGAGATCTATTTGAATATGGGTTGAACCCCTCTTTTCTTAATAGTTCTGCTTTTTCTATTCTTTGTTGAACGAATTTATTTTCAAAAGCCAATAGTTTTCCTTTTTATTTAGTTTTGACACTTTTTACATATACCATAAATCTGCATAGAGTGGTCAACCATCTTAAACCCAAGTTTATCGGTGATTAGGTGTTGTCTTTTTTCAATCTCTTCATCGACAAACTCAGTGATTGTTCCACACTCCGTACAGATTAGATGGTCATGATGCTCTTTTGCTCCAAGCTCATACTTTTTACCTTGGGTACCAAAAGAGAGAGAAGTAACTATTTGAGACTCTTCAAGAAGAGTTAAAGTTCTATAAATAGTGGCGATCCCTATTTTAAGATTAGAGTATCTCTTCTGAATAAGATTATAAAGATCTTCAGGTGTTAGATGTTCATTTAGATTATAGAGAGTCTCTAAAATCACTTCTCGCTGAATAGTAAACCTTAAGTCATTCTCTTTTAATATTGTTTTAAAATCGATGAGAAGCTGATTGTATTCGATAGTTCTACTATCAAAGTTGGTTGTTATATCTGGCATTTTAGTTTCCGTTGCCATCTACTAAATCTGTTTTTATATCTTCAACCATCTTTTTTGCTGATTCATCAATTGTTGATTCAACATAATTTTGGGCATCTTTTACAGGTTTATTTATTGAAATATCAATATCTTTACCAACTGTAACAGGATCAATCTTCATAATATAAGAACCTGTTTCTGTTAATATTGGAAATAATATACTCTTTTCAACTAAAGGAGAGATAGAAGTTTTTAGTGCTTGTATATTATATGTTGCATGAGAGATAACAGATGCAATAAGAAAAAATTTACTTGATCCTAAAACAAAACCAAATAGTTTATCGATAGGACCCAATCCACTTAAATGACTTAGTTTTTGAAAAATTAAACCGACGAGTAACATCAAAATCCAAAATAGAATGAGTGTTGCTAAAAAACCACTAAAACTAACCGCTGCATTACTTTCAAATTTAAAAATAATATCATTTAAATATT
>JAYEGK010000075.1:0-4098 GCA_034716265.1 Campylobacterota bacterium | reverse complement strand
ATGATAAGACGTATCCGAAGAGGAAAATCCCCCTTTAACCCAGATAAGACACATCTTCATCATATACTTGTAAAATTTTTTGAGATGAAAGTAAAAAGAACGGTACTATTTTTGGTTATGTTACAGATACTCTTTAGCAGTATTGGCTATATGCTTATAGGGATAATTCAGCAAAATCCAAACTCACCTGCACCTTTAGTCGCAGTTCTTGGTTTTGGTTTGATGTTTATACTTTTTTATATGATCTTTACAGGAATAAAAAAACGTCAAAAACTTCTAGATAAAAGATAACTCTATGCAGATAAGAGTCTACTACGAAGATACAGATACAGGGGGTGTAGTCTATCACTCAAACTACTTAAACTTTTGTGAACGAGCAAGAAGTGATGCTTTTTTTCAAAAAGGTTTAAACCCTATAAAAAAAAGTGGTCACTTTGTTGCTAGAAAAGTTATAGCTGATTATATAGCGAGTGCTAAACTAGGTGACCTTCTTGATGTTCAAACATCTCTCTTAAAGATGAAAAATGCTTCATTTATCCTCCTTCAAACTATCTATAAAGATAAAAAAAAGATATTTGAGATGGAGATTACTTTAGCCTATATCTCTTTTGAAGGGAAACCTCAAAAAATAGATACAGATACCCTCCACCTCATCCAAAACCTTTTTAACGATAAATAATAGGTTGATTATTTAAGCACTTCATTAGCAACATTCCCCTACTCTACATCTTATTAAATTTATTTTTTTATAGGAATTATGATGGCAAATAGATTAGAGAAAGAGGATAGTCCCTATCTTCAACAACATAAAAACAATCCTGTTGATTGGTATCCATGGGGAGATGAGGCTTTTGCTAAAGCTGAAGCTGAAAATAAAGCTATATTTATCAGTATAGGCTACTCCTCATGTCACTGGTGTCATGTTATGGAGGAAACTGTATTTGAAAATCAGGAGTGTGCAGATATTTTAAACAAACAGTTTATCTCCATAAAAGTTGACCGTGAAGAACGCCCAGATATAGACAAACACTATCAAGAGGTACATATGCTTCTAAACCGTCGTCCTGGTGGATGGCCTACCTCTATATTTTGTACTCCACAAAATAAACCATTTTTTGCAGGAACATATATTCCACCAGAGTCTCAACAGGGTTCTATTGAGGGGATGGGGTTTAAAGAGCTTTCAAAACTTATAGGAGATAAGGTTTCTCAAAATGATGAACAGATTATCAAAAATGCTGATGAGATAGAGGGATTTTTAAAACATAAGTCACACCCAAAAGAAGCAACTGTTTTAAAGGAGTCTTTTCTTAAAAACTTTCTTCTTCAAGCTCAAAACAACTATGAACATAAAGATGGTGGTTTCTCAGTAGCTCCAAAGTTTCCACATGCATCTACACTTAATACTCTTCTAAGTGTTGATAGACTCTATGATGAAAAATCTGCCAAAGCTATGGTTATTGATACACTAAACTCAATGAAAAAAGGGGGCATCTATGACCTAGTAGATGGTGGTTTTTGTAGATACTCAACAGATAACAGATGGCTCGTACCTCACTTTGAAAAGATGCTTTACGATAATGCCCTCCTTTGTGAACTCTATACACAAAGTTATCTAACATACAAAGAGAGTTCCCATCTTCAGATAGCCAAAGAGATAGCTGATTTTTGGTATAACTTTATGAGTGAAGATAACCTCTTTTACTCCGCTAGTGATGCAGATAGTGAAGGTGCAGAGGGAACTTACTTTGTATATAGCTATGAGGAGGTTTACAACGCTCTCCAAGATGCTAACTATGAAAATATCGATTCTATGTTAGAGGAGATGAGTATCACAAAAGAGGGGAACTTTGAGGGCAAAAACATTATCCGTTTAGAGGATGGTAAACAACCTCACTATTTCGATGATGTGAAAATTTTACTGCAAAATATAAGAGCAAAAAGAGTTTATCCATTTATCGACCAAAAAATCCAAGTATCTTGGTCAAGTATGATGATTAAATCTCTCTTTATTTTAGGTTCTATCGATAACAGATACAACAAGAGAGCTATCAAAAGTTTAGATGCACTTTTAAAAACGATGTATATTGATGGTACTCTTTATCATACAACACTTATCCATAAAACTCCTAAGATAGAAGCTTTCTTAGAGGATTATGCTTTTTTATCCTCTGCTCTTATTACTGCATATAAACATACTCAAGAGGAGATATATCTTATTCATGCACAAAGGTTTACAAACAAAGCGTTAGAGGAGTTTTATAAAAAAGGAGAGTGGCTCTTTAGTACAGGTGAGTTTGAAACAAAAGCGGAAACATCAGATAACACCTACACAAGTTCTATAAGTATGATGATCGATGTTCTTCTATCTTTAGGAACTCTTTTAGAGGATGAAAAATATACTCACTTTGCATTTAAAACGATGGAGTATAACTCTTATGATTTAGGAAGAAAACCTATCTACTCTCCCTATATGCTTAAACAGATGTTTCGATACCTCAAGGGAGATAGAGTTATAAAATCAACAGTTGAAAACTTAGATACAAATGCACAAGAGCTTATAAAATTGCACTATCCATTTATTCAATATAAACAGAGTGATGAGCAATCTTTTATGATCTGTGGTGAAAAAAGCTGTTTTTCAAGTAGTAATAACATTCAAGAACTAGATGAGTTGATAAACAACTCTCTTATATAAAGGAGAAATTATGGGTTCTAAAAGAGTTATGATAGATGCTGAGTTAAATGATGATACAAATATAGAGGAGATTGTTCATGAAGATAGACGAATATCAACGCAAGAGCAAGAGGAACAATCTAAGGAGGAAAATAGAAACAAAAAAGGAAATAGAGTCGCTGTTTGGATAAAAGATGAAGTTCTTGATTATGAAAAAGAGTTGAAAAATCTTCAAATCGAACTCCTAAAGATGCAAAACCATATCAAAGAGAGTGGTGATAAAGTGTTGATGATCTTTGAGGGTCGTGATGCAGCTGGAAAAGGGGGTACTATCAAACGTATTACCGAACACCTTAATCCTCGGGGTGCAAGAGTGATAGCACTTGACAAACCAAGTGATGTGGAGAAAACACAATGGTTTTTTCAACGCTATGTCCAACACCTTCCATCAGCAGGAGAGATAGTTCTTTTTGATAGAAGTTGGTATAACCGAGGTGGTGTTGAACCTGTTATGGGATTTTGTTCACAAGAGGAGCATAAAGAGTTTTTACATGAAGTACCAGAGTTTGAAAAGATGCTTATAAACTCAAATATTAAGATTTTCAAATTTTACTTCTCTGTTTCTAAAGAGGAGCAAAAGAAGAGGTTTGACAAACGTCGTACCGACCCACTTAAACAATACAAACTCTCCCCTGTTGATGAAAAGTCACAAGATTTATGGGATAAATATACCATAGCGAAATACTCTATGCTCTTAGCTTCTCATACAGACCATGCACCATGGACTATCATACGTTCAGACAACAAGAAAAAAGCTCGTATAAACTGTATAAAGCATATATTATCACATATAAGTTATACTCATAAAATTTCAAAGAAAAAATTACATACAGATGAAGAAGTACTTATCTCTGCAAATGATGAGATTCGTATTATGGAGACAGAGATGTCTCTAAAGAAAAATTAAATAGACCTTGAAGGTCTATTTAATTAGCCTATTATATCTGTTACTTCGTTACCACTCATCGCATCAAGTATTTTTTGATTGAACTCTATGTCATCTCCTAAAAAACCATCCTCATTTATCTGATCTTTTACACTCATAGAAGTAGCAGTTTCAAAATCAAACCCTACATCTTCAAATTTAGTATTTAAAATCTCTTGTGTCTCACTATCTAGTTTGTCTAAACCTAATAGACTATATATATCATCTTTATTGGAATTTTCATCACTTACGAAATCTACACCCTCAACAGTGATTTTTTCTTTGATAGTTGATATACTCTCATTTTCTAAATCTCCCTCATCTAATTGAACTAAGATATCTTGTTTCTCTTCATCACTTAATTCACTGTAACCTAGCGAATCTAATAATCTTGTCTCTTTTGCAGACTGAATCTCATCCATAGTTCTTACTTGCA
>JAYEGK010000074.1:0-4114 GCA_034716265.1 Campylobacterota bacterium | reverse complement strand
AAACCATCTTTTGTAAATTTAACCGCATTATCTAAAAAAAATCCAAGAATTTGTTCTATTCTGAGAGAATCTCCATGGAGGTATTGAGAGATATCCTTGTCATAAAATAGTTCAAAAGTGATATTTTTATCAAGATTTTCTATCTTAATAGTATCTAATAGTTGATAAAAATTAAAATTTATCTTATTTATTTTTAGTTCACCAGATCTTATATTTGAAAAATCTAAAATATTATTAATCACTTTCAAGAGAGAGGTAGAGGATTTTTCAATAGTTTGCAAATAATGTTTCTGTCTTGATGTTAAATCGGTTTGAAGAGTTAAATGAGTCATAGAGATGATACCATTCATAGGTGTTCTAAGTTCGTGTGAGAGGTTTGATATGAAGTTTGATTTGATCTGACTGCTTTTCATCGACATCTTCTCTTCAAAAGTTAAATCGGAGATATTTTGAATAAAGATTTCATCTCCTATCATCTCATTATCTTTCCATCCAAATATTTTTTGAATCTCTTTATCATAAGAGATTATCTTTCTATCTTTATTAATAATAATTTTGCTGTTTTTTTTTGGTTGAATTATAAATTTATAGATTAGAAATAGGCAAATTAGGGAGAGAAAAAGTACAAGGATAGAGAGAATATATATAAGCATAACTGAAAATTCTTGCTCTATAGTTGAAAACTATATTGCATATATTTTTGAATCTCTTCTTTTTTAAATCTGTTTTGAATAAAAAGTTCATTTGCTAAAACTCCTTGTCCAAGAAGCATATCTGCCCCATCTTTATAGATTATATTTTTCTCTTTTGCAAGTTGCAGAAAAGGGGTTAACTTTCCGTAGATAGCATCTGCTACATAGGAACTATTCTTTAAAATATTTTCAATCATCTCTTTAGGAGCTGGTAAATCGTCATCTTTTAGTCCTGCACTTGTTGTGTTTACAACTAAATCATATTGAGAGATTTTAAAACTATTCCAATTGTAGGTTTGGCACCCTAATTGTTTAAAATACTCTAAACGATTGTCACTTCGATTGAGAACAGTTACACCGATATTATCTTGTATAAATCTTGCCGATAGAGCCTTTGCTGTACCACCAGCACCTAAAATAAGAATATTTTTAATATTTTCAAACTCTTTAATAGCATAGATAAATCCATCAGCATCTGTATTGTAACCTATAAGCTTACCATTTTCATTTATAAGAGTATTAACAACACCAATAGTTTTAGCAAATCCCCTCACTTCATCACAAGCATTATAGGCATCCTCTTTATGAGGAATAGTAACATTTGCACCACTTAATCCAAGGGAGAAAAAAGTCTCTTTTAATCTTCTGCCATCTTCAAGTTCTGTTCTTATATAACAAGCTTTATAGTTAAGAGCTTTAAAAACACTATTGTGCATCAAAGGGGAGCGAGAGTGTGAAACAGGATTACCAAAGATAGAAAAAAGTTGCATTGTTAAATCTCCTCTCTGTCTAAATCTTCAAGAGAGTGAATTAAAGCACCAAGTTTATTTTTGACCTCTAAATATTCCAACTCATTTTGAGAATCTGCAACTATTCCTGCACCCGCTTGAAGAATAACTTTATCCTCTTTAACCATAGCTGTACGGATAGTGATTGCACTATCCATATTTCCATCAAAACCAAAGTAACCTATGCTCCCACTATAAAAACCTCTTTTAAGTCCCTCATATTGAGCTATCAGTTCCATAGCACGAATTTTTGGAGCACCCGTCATCGTTCCAGCTGTAAATGTTGCCATAAAGAGATCAAACATATCTTTATTATCTGCTAACTCTGCTGTAACATCGGAAACGATATGCATCACATGAGAAAAGCGTTCAATATGCATCATATCTTCAACTTTCACACTGCCTGTCTTTGCAACTCGTCCTATATCATTACGTCCTAAATCTATGAGCATTAGATGTTCAGCTAACTCTTTTTTATCGTTTAAAAGTTCAAGTTCAAGTTCTATATCTCTCTCTTTTGTAGAACCTCTTTTTCTTGTTCCAGCTATTGGACGCAGAAGAAGTTCACCATCAGTGAGTCGAACCATAACTTCAGGAGAGGAACCTACAATATTAAAATTTTCATACTCTAGTAAAAACATATAGGGGGATGGATTTTTCGTTCTTAAAATACGATAGAAACTAAATGGATCAACTTTAATATTTCTTATAAATCTATTGGTCATAAGAATCTGAAAAACATCACCACTTTTAATCATCTCTTTGGAGTTCTCAATCATCTCAAAGAACTTCTCTTTAGAGTGAGCAAAACTACCCCTATCTTTTCCGATATTATAAATATGATTTTGATAGTTGTAAGAACCTTTGAGTTCATTTTCAATATAATCAAACTTTTGAGAAAATTGATGAAGAGTTGAAATAAGAGATATTTGGTGGTTTTTATGGGAGTAGACTAAAATCATTTTAGGAAGTATAAGGTCTAAGTCTGGAGTATTTAACTCATCATTTAGATTGTCCATGCTTGAACCTAGCTTTGGTTCAAACACTTTGACCATATCATATCCTATATAGCCGATAAAACCATCAACATAGCCAACATTAAGTTTTTTTGTAGCTTGTTTATATATGCTTGTATCAATATTTTTATAGTAATTTTTTAGAAAAGTGAAGGGATTCTCTTTTTTTGTATGTTGAATATTTTGAGCATCTGTATATAGAGTTTGATTTTCTATATACTGAACTCTTTCTCTTGCACCTATCGCGATAAAACTATAGTTTCCTTCAGATTGACCAGCACTTTCAAAGAGATATGTAATCTCATCAGGAAAGAGAGCTTTTAATTTTGAATAAACAGCGATGGGTGCTAATTGATCTAGTGTAAACTGTTTTGAATAAATCAAGAGAGAGCCTTTTTAAATTATATTTCAGTTAAAAAAGCGCCAGCTTCAACACTACTACGAACGGTTCGAAGAGCATCTCTTGCATCTTTTTTAGTAGAAAATGGGCCAATCAATACTTTATTTATCTTTTTAGAATTGATAGTAACTTCATGGTATTTATAAGTAAATCCTTTATCTGTAATAGATTTTAGGAATTTTTTATTTGGTTCAAATGTTGAAAAAGAACCAACCTGAAGATAATATTTTCCCTCTTGCGCTGTTTTTCTTTTATCTACATATTGAGGGTTTACTCTTTTTTCTTCAACAACTTTAGGAGTAGGTTTAGAAACTATTGGCTGTTTAACAGTCTCTATAGGTTCTTCTACATGAACCACCTTTTTTACAGGGGGAGTGTACTTAGGTTTTGTGTCAGCAATGAAGTTAGCTTCCTCTAAACTTTCCTGCTTCAATCTCTGTGCAATCATATCTAAACTATCATCAGGAGAGGAGTCCTCTTCAATAATCTCTATATCTTCAAATAAAGGTTCATCTATTTCGTCAAGAGTATTTTTCATTTTAGGTTCAGGTGGTAAAAGAGCTTCAGATAAAATAGGTTGAGGCAGATTATCATTATTAGATGAGAGACTATTCATTAGCATTACAACAATGATTAAAACAACACCAAGTGTTGCAACAGCTAAAATAATCTTTTTATTATTATTTTCAGTATTGTTTTTATTTAGAATAATATCATTTAATTCAGTTTTTTCTTCCATTATTTACTCTCTTTATTTCTTTATTTCTTTTACTTTAACGATTAAACTTACATATGTTTTGACCAAGAAGCTCCACGTTCTTTTGCATATATCTCATAGGGTAATGTTAATATATTATACTCATTAGGCATATCAGCATTTGGAAACATTCTCCACTGTTTAGGTTGTTTGGCTGCTAGTTTCATACTTATCATTTTACCAAGCTGAATAGCTTCTTGAAGAGTAGTATGCCCTTTATGTATATAAACATGTAGATGACCATCAGTTTTTGTTTTATATGCGGTAAAGTTGATATAACCCTCTTCACGAAGAAGAAGTTGTGCTTTATGATAAAAACGTTCAGGATCTCTACCGTTATAGTCGATAACGATATTTTCTACTTTGGAGCGACTATTAACAATAGAGTGAGCAACTGTAATCTCACCTTTTATGTGTTGGTTGATAATTGATTGATTCAATGGAGCATTTACTTTTTCAAA
>JAYEGK010000073.1:0-4137 GCA_034716265.1 Campylobacterota bacterium | reverse complement strand
ACTCTCTGAAAAATTTCTCTCATAACTATATATTCACTATACTATTTACTTCTAATCCAAAGCCGCCTAAACCAACAAAATCAGTTTGCTTCATAGATGTAATAAGGTTCATTTTAGAAACACCAAAAGATTTTAGTATCTGAGCACCTATTCCAAACTCTTTCATAGTCGCATTATCTTGATGATTTATCTTATTTATAAATACTAAAATACCCCCATTTTGTTTTAAATACTCTATTGAAGCTACAAGATTTTTATATTTTTTTTGATTTAAAAAAAGTTCTATATCTGGAACAACATTATGAACACGAACATTTCTTATCTCATCATCACCTGCAAAAACTATCGCTGTATGCTCTATTCCATCGTGATCTTCAAAAATATGTTGCTCTACATCTGTATCAAAAAACTCTATATTTTCTACTTTTGTATCACTTACTAAACGCTCATTTGCCAATCTATACTCCACAATATCAGAGATAAAAACTGTTTTTAAATCGTGTTTTTCACCAAAAATATCTAAATCATCACGTCTTGCCATCGTTCCATCATCTTTGATTATTTCACAGATAACACCCGCTTCACTCAAACCTGCTAAACGACATATATCTACTGAGCCCTCTGTATGCCCCGTTCTAATAAGTGTACCACCATCTTTTGCAATAAGAGGAAAAATATGTCCTGGTTTAACCAATTCAACAGATTTACTTATTGGGTTTGCCAATATTTTAATAGTGTCATCTCTCTCCTTAGCAGATATACCTGTTAATGCATCCCTAGCATCCACAGAAACAGTAAATGCTGTTTCATAAGATGATGTGTTTGAGCTAATCATAGGATTTAGATCCAATCTTGTTGCTATAGTTTTACTTACTGCAACACAGATTAAACCTCTTGCATGTGTTGCCATAAAATTTACATGTTTATCGGAACTAAATGAAGCAGCATATACTAAATCACCCTCATTCTCTCTATCTTCATCATCGATCATAATGATCATATTGCCTTTTTTAATCTCTTCAATCGCTACTAAGACTCTTTGTGTAGGTGTCATATCTTCTCTTTTATTTAATTTTAATAAATTATATAAAAAAGTTCATTAAAAAATCGTTTTTAAAAAAAATTCAAAATTTTTCATAAAACTCTTGACATTTAAATATTATTTCTCTATAATTCCATCCAACAAACAGATATCTACTTAACAGTTTGTTGAACACCGCGGAATAGAGCAGTTCGGTAGCTCGTCGGGCTCATAACCCGAAGGTCACAGGTTCAAATCCTGTTTCCGCAACCAATTTATACTTAAATGATGGGGATTCGCCAAGCGGTAAGGCCCTGGCTTTTGGTGCCAGTATTCATAGGTTCGAATCCTATATCCCCATCCACACTTCAAACACCGCGGAATAGAGCAGTTCGGTAGCTCGTCGGGCTCATAACCCGAAGGTCACAGGTTCAAATCCTGTTTCCGCAACCAATTATCAAAAAAACTTACGAAGATTAAATTATGAATGACACAACTGATATAACAACCCTCACATTAAGATTAGCAATATTTATAGTTATCGCTGGAATTTTCTATTTTACACTTAAATCTAAAAAAAATAAAGATGAATAAAAAATGATAGGAGTTGACCTCGTCAAAACAGCTCGTATGCAAAAACTAATTGAAAAATTTGGAGATAAAGCACTCCTTCGATTTTTATCTCAAGAGGAGATATTTTTAGTAAAAAATCATAAAACTGCTTCTGGATTTTGGGCAGTTAAAGAAGCTACCTCAAAAGCACTTGGTACTGGCATAGGAAAAGAGTGTTCATTTATGGATATCTCTATATCTAAAACTACTAAGGGAGCTCCAACTATAAAACTGGCACAACATATTATTGAAAGATTTAATATTACAGATACAAGTGTATCTATAACACATGATGGGGATTATGCGATAGCTGTTGTTGCTATCGAATCAAAATAATCTACCCACCACCTACAAAATCGAGAAGTTCTAATTTATCATTATCATTTAATCTAAAATCATTCCAACTATCTTGCTTAACAATATTCATATTTACTGCAGCTGCCATAACCTTTCCATTTAAAGACAATTTTTCTAATATCTCTAAAAGAGTGCTATTTTCATTAAACTCTCTTTTTTCACCATTTACTATTATTATCATTTCTATAACCTTTCCTATAATTTAAAGATTGAATTGTATCTCTTTTTATTAAAAAACAATCTAATACTTGCTATACTCACTTGAAAAAGAACTTTAAAAGAGAAAGAAAATATGTTAAATTCAAAAGAGCTCTATAAATATACAAAAGAGTTAAATATTTTATTTGTTGAAGATCATAATGAACTTCGAATAAGTACAGCTGAAATGCTAAATAATTTTTTTAAAAATGTTACCGCAGTTGAAAATGGTCAAATTGCATTAGAGATCTATAAACAAAACTATAAAGATAGCTCAAAAAACTTTGATATTGTATTATCTGATATTCAGATGCCTCTGCTCAATGGTGTTGAATTAACTCAAGAGATTTATAATATCGATTCAAAACAAACTATTATTATCGTCTCTGCTTATGATGAATCACAATATCTTCTACCACTTATAAACCTTGGTATCGAATTTTTTATAAAGAAACCTATCGATTTTCAAGAGTTACTCAAAGTGTTATTAAACTCCTCAAAAAGACTCTCTTTAAATTCGAAACCTAACTCAAATCTCAATATTATTCAATTAGATGAAATATCATTTTTCAACAAAGAAAACAGTTCATGCTATGTTAATAATACAAATATATATTTAACAAAATATGAGATAATATTTTTACAACTCCTCTCAAATCAGCTGGATAAGATATATTCAAATCAAAAGGTAGTAGACTATTTCAGATCTTTAGATGAAAATATAGATCCACAAAACATAAGAAAGCTCGTTTCAAAACTAAGAAAAAAACTCCCTGAAAACTCCATAGAAAGTATTTATGGAGTAGGATATAAAATACTCCTATTTACTCAAGAAAGTAGTAACGATATCTAAAATATTTAAAAGGAGTTTAAAATGCTAACCCTAATGACATTTTTACTGATCATTATCCTTATCTCCCGTATAACTGAAGAATCTTTAAAAATTCCATCTACACTTTCATTAATCATCTATGCGTTTATACTATCCTATTTTTTCCCGAATATGGTAGATATAACGCATGAAGAGTTTGATGATATTTTATATCTTATGCTCCCTATCATCCTTCTTCCAGATGTTTTAAATATCTCTATTGAAGAGCTTAAAAAACACTCTAAAGAGATATTTTATTTAGCATTTATAGCAGTTATTTTATCTATATCTGTTGCTGTTTTTATTACACCCTATATACTTCCTCAGTATCAATGGAATATAGGAATACTTATAGCCCTTTTTAGTATGCTTATGGCTACTGATGCTATTACTGTTGCTTCGATTATGTCAAAATTTAAACTTCCAAAAAAACTAAAGATTTACGCAGAATCGGAATCACTTTTTAACGATGTTACTGCTCTTATTATCTTCTATTTTATCGCTATTCCTCTTATTAGTGGTGGTGAAGTTACACTCCTTTCTATAAATATAACTCTTTTTAAAGTGCTATTTTTATCTATTACTATCGGTATTATTGTTGCTAGTCTTGGATATCTTTCTACTAAAATATTAAAAAATCCTTTAGATCAATTTATTATTTTATATCTTATTGTTATTATCTCTTTCTTACTTGCTGAACATTTTCATATTGCAGGGATTTTATCTATTGTAGCTTCTGTTTTAACATTTAAAGCATTTGTTCTTCACGAGATAAAACATAAAAAATCTATAACACCAGATAGCAAACCAAATTCGATTTTAGAACATATTCAAAATATCGCTTCCATAACAAAAAAAGGTTTTAAAGAGTATCAAAAAGAGGCGATGTTTATAGGTATATTTGCCAATGGTATTGTGTTTATTATTATCTCAAATATTATCAATATAGAAGCCTTAAAAACATACTATCTTGAGATAATCATTATATTTTTCATCACAACATCTATAAGATTTATCTCTATATTTAGTATGATAAAAAAAATGAAACTTCCTATGAGATGGTCCTATACATTAACAT
>JAYEGK010000072.1:2238-18701 GCA_034716265.1 Campylobacterota bacterium | reverse complement strand
TAGTGGGGCATACAGGAGAGGTTTGGTCTATCGCACTAGAGGGGGATAGACTAGTGAGTGGGAGTAGTGATCAGACTATGAAAGTGTGGGATCTGAGTAAAATCGGAACCTCGACTTTAGCAGGGGAAAAGATCTACCCTATGCTTACTATCTTTGTGAGTAAAGATGATGAGTATGTAGTGTGGACAAAAGAGGGATTTTTCAATGCTTCTAAAAAGGGTGCAGAGTATATCGGCTACCATATAAACCAAGGTGCAGATAAAGAGGCTAGATACGTAAGTGTAGATAAACTCTATGACACCTTTTATAGACCCGATTTAGTGGCAAAAGCACTCAATGGAGAGGATATAAGTTCTTATGCTAAAGATATCAATATAGAAACTATACTCAAATCAGGTCTTGCTCCAAGAGTAGCTATAAAAACTAACTCTAAATACAGTAAAAAAAGAGATTTGGAACTAGAGTTAGAGGTTTGTGAGATAGATGGTGGTGGATATGATAACCTTACTCTCTATCTTAACGGTATGGCTATCGATGTTATGAGTAAAGAGAGAGCTTTAAAGAGAAAAAGAGTCTCTAAAAGGAGAGAGGATTGTTTTACGTTTAACAAACTTATCTCTCTTACAAATGGGAAAAACGTTATAGATTTTAAAGCGACCAACCGTGCAGGAAATATAGACTCAAACAGAGATAGCGTAATCTTTACCTATAAGGGTAGAAGTAACAAAAAACCAAACCTTTATATCTTAGCGATAGGAGTAGATAGATATAGAGATGGCGACCTATGGCTTAAATACTCAAAAGCAGACGCAAAAGAGTTTACAAAAACTATCTCAAAGGTCTCAAAACCTCTCTTTGAAAATATCTACAAAACTACACTTTTAGATAAAGAGGTAACAAAGAGAAATATTCTTAAAACATTTGAAGATATTGGAAGAAAAACAACACGTGATGATGTATTTATGCTTTATGTTGCAGGTCATGGTATCACCGATACAAAAACAGGAGCCTACTTCTACCTCCCAGTAGATTTTAGATATAAAAGTGATGAGAGCGTACGACAAACAGGTTTAAGCCAAAAAGATTTTAAACTAGCTCTCTCAAAAATCCAAGCGATGAAATCTCTTACTATCTTAGATACATGTAATTCAGGAAGTTTCGCAGAGGCGATGGCAAGTCGTGGTGTTCTTCAAAAAACAGCTATCAATAAACTCACACGTGCAACAGGAAGAGCGATAATAGTAGCAAGTTCTAAAGACCAAGTAGCATTAGAGGGTTACAAAGGTCACGGAGTGTTTACCTACACTTTAGTAGAAGCACTCAAAGGAAAAGGTTTTGGAAATGATAACAAGATAACTATAAAAGAGTTAGCGTCTTACATAGAGGATATCCTTCCAGATAGAACCTATGAGAAGTGGGGATATGAGCAAGTGCCACAATCTAACATAAGTGGTAATGATTTTCCTATTGGAGTAAGGTAGTTGAAATTTGTAAACAAAAAAAGTGGTGGAGCCTTTAGATGCTAGATGAACAGATTGTAAACTATATATTGCTATTTATCTTTTTAGAACTCTATGAACTCCAATGGCAAAAAGCTCAAACGATGATGGGGATGTTAGCTCGAATGTATCAGCATTACAAAAAAAGTATATTTCTCTTTTTTATTATGCACCCCACTTTTTACTTTGCTATCGCTTTTATGATTTTAAATGATTATAATATCTATGCTCTAAGCTTATTTACTATAAAAGCATTAGATATATCGGCTAAAATTATTCTCATCAAACAAGTTTTTATAGATAAAGAGCTTTCCCACGAGTTGTCATTAGCTCTCTTAGTTCCCCTAAATAAATGGTTATTATATATAGGTTTAATAGTGTATCCTCCTCTTATATATTTCACATTGGTTTAGAGTATGTATGATTTATATTATCTAGGAGTTATTTTTGTACTTGGAGCAGTTACACAGTGGATTAGTTTAAAACTAGATATTCCTCTTGTTGTTGGTTATCTCCTTCTTGGCTTAACTATTGGTCCTGAAATATTTACTATTATTCCCTATGAGTTTGTTGATAATTCACATCTTATTACAGAACTATCACTCTCCATCATCGCTGTTTTGGTTGGAGCAACACTCAAGATTTCAACTCTTGCAAAACATGCTAAAGAGGTTATCTATATAACTCTATTTCAATCTTTTGGAACTTTTCTCACTGTATTTAGTGGATTTGCTTTACTTGGTCATATCTTAGATTTTCCATCTCATCAGATACTCTTTATCGCTTTTTTATTAGGAGCTATCGCAACAGCAACAGCTCCTGCTACACCTTTAGCTATTGTTCATGAACTCAAAGCAAAAGGAAAATTTACATCAACTTTTTTAGCAGTTATAGCATTAGATGATGCTGTTTCACTTATAATCTTTACATTAGCACTTACATTAGGTATATCATTACTACAAAATGTAGCTTTTCAATGGTTGGACATTTTTGATCCCTTTAAAATCATCGTTTTGAGTATAACTCTTGGTAGCATCGCAGCACTCATAAATACTCGACTAGATAAACTTTTTTCATACAATAAAAGTATGGAAACTATCGCAACTTTAGGGATTATTTTCATTGTTTATAGTCTTAGTGAACATTGGGGGCTTGAACCTCTCCTTAGTGCTATGACAATGGGAGCAGTTATGGTAAATATCTCTGATGAGTTTGATATTATTGAAGAGGAGATCGATAACCATTTAGCACAAATCATCTTTATGCTCTTTTTTATCATCTCTGCAATGCATCTTCAAATAGATGCTATATTTGATATTCCTATTGTTGTAATAGTTTATATCATATTAAGAGCAATTGGAAAAGTTGTAGGCAGTTATTTAGGAGCAATTATCTCAAAAAGTGATAATGTTACAAGAAAATATATGGGAATAGCTCTTCTCCCACAAGCTGGAGTAGCGATAGGTCTAGCACTCTCTTTACAAAATCATAGCGGACTTCAAGATGTTGCCCCACTGATTTTAAATATAGTCATAATCACAACCTTAGTCCATGAACTTATCGGTCCCTTTATGACTAGATATGCCTTAGAGATGAGTGGAGAGACTCATATAAAAAAAGATTAGTATATTTGTGACTTTTTAGGAGAAACTCTCTTTAAATCTATTATGATAAAATCGAGTTACTCATCCAAAAACTTTTAAAAAATAAAAAAGGCAAAACTTGCAAGATAACTTATACAACCTAGCATTTGAACGTTCAGTTCTAAGCTCTATACTTTTTGAACCACAACAGTTTGATGAACTGAGTGTTGCACTTAAAATGGATGATTTTTATCTTCCTGCACATCAAGATATTTTTAATGCGATGACTCTTTTACTACAAAAAGATCACCCTATCGATGAAGAGTTTATTAAAAAAGAGTTGATAAAAATCAAAAAGTTTGATGATCAAGTTATGTTGGAGATACTCTCAGCAAACCCTATCGCAAATACCAAAGCTTATGTAGAGGAGATAAAAGATAAATCTCTCAAGCGTCATCTGCTTACTCTAACAACAGAGATAAAAAGAGTAACTGTTGAGGAGGAACTTCCCTCCTCTGAAGTTGTAGATATAGTTGAAAGAAAACTCTATGAGATAACTCAAGAGAATCAAACAAGTGACTTTAAAGACTCTCCTAAAATGACTTATGACACGATGGAGTATATCAAAGAGATGAAAGCTCGTGGTAATAGTGTTTTAGTAGGTGTAGATACTGGTTTTGCAGAACTAAATAAGATGACTACTGGTTTTGGTAAGGGGGATTTGGTAATTGTAGCTGCACGTCCTGCGATGGGAAAAACTTCTTTTATACTCAACACCGTAAACTCCCTTATACTTCAAGGAAAAGGTGTGGCATTTTTCTCTTTAGAGATGCCTGCTGAACAGTTGATGTTGCGTCTCTTTTCTATCCAAACTTCGATACCTCTTCAACAACTGCGTGTAGGTGATATGAATGATGAGCAATGGAAGTCACTAGCAGGTGCAATGGACAAGATGAATACAGCAAAACTTTTTGTAGATGATCAAGGAAGTATCAATATAAATCAACTTCGTTCAAAACTCCGTAAACTTAAAAATCAACATCCTGAAATAGAGATAGCGGTTATAGATTATCTCCAAATTATGAGTGGTATAGGGACTCAAGATAGACACTTGCAGGTATCTGAAATATCTCGTGGACTAAAAATGTTAGCTCGTGAGTTAGAGATGCCTATTGTAGCACTCTCCCAACTCAATCGTGGACTAGAAGCTCGTAATGACAAACGTCCTATGCTAAGTGATATTCGTGAATCTGGTTCTATTGAACAGGATGCAGATATTATTCTTTTTGTATATCGTGATGATATCTATCTCTATAAAGAGGAGAAAGAGCGAGAAAAAGCTGCTAAAGCTGAAGGAAAAGAGTTTACCCCTACCTATACAGAAAAAGAGGAGGAGGAGGCTGAGATTATTATCGGTAAACAACGTAATGGTCCAACTGGACATGTAAAACTTATATTTCAGAAAAAGCTCACACGGTTTGTTGATATACTACAACACAAACCCTCTTTTGAAACTAACTATGAAAATACAGATACCTCCTCTGCTAATATAGGGGTAGAAACACCACCTACCTCTATGCCTACAATCTAAAACTTCGATGCTTTTGAAAGAGGTTGAACTTTTTAGTTCAAAAAAAGATCTCTTTCAGTTTTTCCTACTCCTTCTTTTTATCTTTAGCTACTCTCTTCTTATTGAATATAACAACTATAAACAGCTGATACAGTTTGACTCTGCCCTTATAGATGCAACTGTTATAAAACAGTATCCAAAAACTAAATTGACTAAAACAGGTAAAACAAAACATTATCAAGTTCTAAAACTAAAAACTAGTAGCAGCACTATCTTTTATACCACTCAAAGTAAAAAACTACAAGATATTAAAGGAAAAAAGATAACTTTAGAGTTATGGTTCAAAGAGATAAGTTTTTACCAATATATGACAACTTTTTTTGGATATAGTCATATAATAGATATAGAAAAAACAGAAAGTTTCAAACAAAAACTAAACCATTTTATAGAAAAATCCCACACTAACAAAGATATAACATATATCTATCAGGCACTCTATACAGCAACTCCACTCACAAAAGAGTTACAAACTACATTTTCTAGTTTAGGGGTATCTCATCTTCTAGCGATTAGTGGTTTTCACCTAGGAGTTCTCTCTACTCTCCTCTTTTTTCTTATAAAATACCCCTATAAATTTTTACAAAATAGATATTTTCCATATAGAAACTCTACAATGGATATATTTATCATAGTAGCTGTTGTTGAGTTGCTTTATCTACTCTTTTTGGACTCTCCCGCTTCACTACTACGTGCCTTTACTATGCTTATCATCGGATTTGTACTTTATGATAGAGGGTTGAAAATAATCTCTATGCAAACACTATCCCTTACGATACTCATCATACTAACCTTTGCACCTAGACTCTTTTTCTCATTAGGATTTTGGTTATCAGTAGCAGGTGTATTTTATATCTTTCTATTTTTAATCCACTTCAAACAACTTCATAAAGTATGGCAATTTATTTTAGTACCTCTATGGGTCTATCTTATGATGCTTCCTCTCTCTTTATACCTTTTTGGAAGTTTTAGCCTCTATCATCCACTCTCTATTCTCTGGACATCACTTTTTACACTCTTTTATCCATTGAGTATATTTTTACATCTCTTTGGCTTTGCTACACTTTTAGATAGTTCTCTTATCTGGTTACTTCATCTTCATAAAGAGAGTATAAATATTGTTTTAGATTTTTATCTATTAGTAGGATTTTTAGGGGTTTCTTTGATAGGGGTTTTTTATAAAAGAGCTATATGGGTATTGATACTTTATAGCTCTTTTATCTTTACTTATGCTCTTTTTAACTTATACTAAAGACCATAAATTTTATGATAAACACTCATTCTTTTTGATACTTTTTTCAAGTAATGTTTAGGTTCATCCCACTTTAAATCTTTCATAAGTCTTGCATATACCTGTTGTGGTGTTAAAGAGTTGATCTCATCTTTTGCATATTTCATACGGAACTTCTCTTTTCTTGATAGATCTGTTTTATATCTATTAAATGCAAAAGCGATATTTCCAGCACCAGTATTGTAGGCAGCTATTGTACAGTACATTCTACTCTCTGGGTTTTTGATAGCTTTTAGATATCTATAATAGAGAATATGAAGATAACCACTTCCCATTGTAATATTATTTGTACTATCATAAAGATAACTCCCTGTTACCAGTTTTTTCTCTTTATAGAGGTATCTATATGTATCTATTCCTGCTGATTTTGGAACAATCTGCATCAATCCATAAGCTGGTATATGTGATTTTGCACGTGGATTAAAGCTACTCTCTGAATGCATAATAGCAAACACTAAAGGCATAGGAATATCTTGACGTTTAGCCTGTTTCTTTACCTCTGAATAGTAAATTTTAGAACGCTTTTGTGTTGCATTGCTAGGCATTTTCACTTTAACTTTATAGATCTTTGAAAATTTAACTTTTGATTTTTTAACCTCAATATTTTTAGCTGTTATATTTTGATTTATATAAGTTTTTACACTCTCCTTAGTGGGAGGTTTCTTAAAAACAACAGTTGCTAAGATAGGTTCCGCTTTTACTTTTGCATCAACAACACCTTCAGGTTTTTGAATCTTTGCTAAGATTTTTTCTAAAGGATCAGTTTTTTGTACTGTTTTAGTATCTACTGTAACAACTTTAGCAAGAGCAACTTGTAGTTTCTCTTTTGCCTCTTTTGGTGATGAAGCTACTGTTTCAACAACAATAGTCTCGTTATCAAAATCAACATCTGTACGTGTTTTTTTATCTGGAGTATAGGCTACCCAAGTTTTTTTCGTTGACATCTTTGGTTCATCCCAAATAGCACCTATCTCTTTTTTATAATCATTAAAAGCTTTGAGTTGTTCAGCTCTATACGCCTTAAAACCCTCCTCTTGAGTTTTTTTGTAACCACTAAAAGCCTGTTTTTGTTGCTCTGCATACTCCTGCATAGTAAGTGCAAAAGTAGCTGTCGTTAATGATGTTATGAGTAATAACTCTTTTAACATTTAATCCCCTTTATTAAAATAAAAAAATCATAACACAATAAGAGTGTATAATACCTTTATGGCTTATATAACTCTTAATAAAAATAACTTTTTTCACAACCTTGATATTATTGTAGATAAAACAGAAAATAAAAGTAAGGTGGCACTTGTTTTAAAAGATAATGCTTATGGACATGGTCTTTTAGAGATAGCATCTATGGCAAAAGAGTATGGTATTACAAAATGTGTTGTTCAAACCTCTCTTGAAGCGGAGATGATAAAAGATTTTTTTGATTACACTTTAGTTTTAGCAGACTATCCAATAGATAACAGTTCAAAAGTTAGATATACAATCAACGATATAAACTCTATAACTCGTTTCCAAAAAGGTACAAAAGTAGAACTAAAGATAGATACAGGGATGCATCGTAATGGTATCGCTATTGATGAACTTTATAGTGCTTTTAAAAAGATTAAAGAGCAAGGTTTAGAGTTAGAAGCAATTTTTACTCATCATAGAAGTGCTGATGAGCTTAGTAGTGAGTGGTATTGGCAAAATGCTATTTTTAAAAAAATAAAAATAGAATCTAACAGACTATCCAAAGAGTTTAATTTTAAACAACTTAGATTTCATTCATCAAACTCAGCCTCACTTTTTAGATGCAATCATTTTAAAGAAGATATGGTTCGAGTTGGGATAGCTGCTTATGGTTGTCTCGATATGCCCAACTCCCTAGCACTAAATAAGTTCAAACCTGTTTTAGCTCTCTATGCATCAAAAATCTCATCTCGAAAGCTTATAAAGGGTTCTAAGATTGGTTATGGTGCTACCTATAAGTTTCAACAAGAGTGTATGGTAAGTAACTATGATTTTGGTTATGGAGATGGTTTTTTACGTGCAAACTCCAACAACTATAAAACACCCAAAGGTTTTGAACTTGTTGGAAGAGTTTCAATGGATAACAGTTCCTTTATATCTGAAGATGAGGAGTTACTGATTTTTAACAGTGCTACTGTTGCCTCTAAATTTGCACAAACTATTAGTTATGAGGTTTTAACATCTTTAAAAAAGGATATAAAACGCTCTATCGTAGAACTATAAAACTCTGCGTATCTGCCAATAATGCGATTTCCAATAGGGATTATCTAAGGAGGAAACTATCACTCCCGTTGATGTCCCACTATGAATAAATCTGTTTCCCTCTATTATGATGCCACTATGTCTTACATTTTTACCTGTTTTAAAAAGTACAATATCACCAACCCGTAGATCACTTCTACTCACTCTCTTTCCTATTGTTGCTTGTTCTCTTGTTGTTCTTGGTATATTTTTATGAAAAACATTTTTATATACAACCCGTGTAAAACCTGAACAGTCGATACCACTAAAAGAGTTACCACCATATTTATAGGGTGTATTTTCCCATTTTTTAAACTCTTCATAAAGAGCTTGAGTAATCCTATTTTTCTCTTGTGGCTTATAGGAGAGCTCACTCTTTTTTCGTGTAGAACATCCACTAAAAATAAGAATTATAGTAAAAATAAAAATTACTGTTTTCATAGCTCTTAAGAGTTTGTTCTGATAATTGCTGTAGAGAAAAGAACACCATCAACACCCATAATAGCAAACTCCTCTATCTCTTTTTCATGCTCAATCAAAACTAATATTTTGGCATCAAAAAGATAGTTTTCAGCTATTTTTTGCATAATATCTGCTCTATTTTTTGGTACAACAATATATTTTGCACCTAGTGATGCAGCATAAATCAGCTCTGTAATAGTGGATATAGTGATTGCCATTGAAACTTTATTTAAATTTGCATGATTAATAATCTCTAAATCATTTTCATCAAAATCTATATAAAGAGTAGATGATGGGGGTGTACATCGAATTGAATCTACATCAAGAACATGATAAAAAACATCACTTTCAATAAATCTATGTCCAAAAATAATCATCTTACTTCCCTTAAGCACTCATTTGAACAATAGTATTTTCCATTGCTTAATATAGAGTCATCTATCTCGCTATAGATACCACATACACAACACTCTACCATCTCGTTCGCTTGTTCATTTTTATCTGTTATAGATTTTTTATCTGTTTTTTTCTTGAAAAAAATAAAATATATTATTCCAATAACTGCAATAACTAATAGTAATTTTAAAATCATTCTACTCCCCTTTCATCAATAGATAATGTCTATTTTTTGCATGTATAATCTGATGTTCTAAACTTTCAACCTCAGCATAAACCTTTTCTCCCTTATAAAAAAGAAGTTGAGAATCTTTATCTCGAAAATTTTCACTCAACTTGAGAAGCATTTTTGTATCTGTTACAGCACGTGAAGTGATAATATCAAAAACCTGTGGTTTCATCTCCTCTACACGCTTTTTTATGACAGTAACATTATTAAGAGCTAAATCTGCTTTTATAAACTGTAAAAAACTTGCACGTTTTGTAAGAGGTTCAACTAATGTTACTTGAGTATCAGGTAGGGCTATCGCTAAAATCATTCCAGGAAAACCTGCTCCTGTACCTATATCCATCAGAGTCTCTGTTTTGGGAAGAAAACTTACAGGAAAAACTGCATCATAAATGAAATGATTAATAGTCTCTTCATCCTTAGCACCTGTCATATTATGAATTTTATTCCACTTGAAAAGATGTTCTTTATATTTTTGTATATTGTAAAAGAAATTATCAGGTAATGTTATATCGTCTTGAAAAAGTGTAGATTTTAAATCCAAAAAATATCCTTTTTAAAAAGGATATTTTAGCTAAAGTTTTTAAATGAAATTTTTTATGAAAATAGTTTTTTCATCGCTTTAAAGAATATTTGAAACATTCCATGATTTCCAACTAACTCATCTATCAAATCATCATAAGTTGTACCTTGCTCTTCTAAATAACCACGAAGATACTTTTCACTCGCTTCTACTCCTCCCTCTGCTTCTACTTCAAGTAATTTAGCATATATAGGAGTAATTGCATCGATAGCTTTTTGAGATGCTGCTTTTCTAAAAGCAGTATAAGAAATCACATCTCCACTCACAGGATCTATTTTTGGTTCAAACTCTGTTACAACCCAGTAGTAACTTCCACTTTTAGATAAGTTTTTAATAACTGCCATAATGTTTTTACCCTGTTTGATACGATCCCACATCATTTTAAAAACTACTTTTGGCATATCAGGATGTCTTACAATAGAGTGAGGTTGACCAAGAAGTTCTGCTTCTGTATAACCAGAAATCTCTACAAAGTAATCATTTCCATACTCTATAATCCCTTTATCATCTGTTTTAGACACAATATGTTTTGTTGCACTTAACTTTATCTCATTATCTGTAGGTGTTGGTTTTGACATTTTTAAATACCCTTTATCTATAATTTAAATTATTATATAGTTTTTTTTATTAAATTTATGTAATAATAGAGATAATTTTTAATAAACATAGGACAATATTGATATGGATAAGAATACAACATTAGAAGGTCTAGCAAAAGTAAAAAAATACCATGAAGCTCAGATGCTGAAAATAGAGAAGTTATTGGATGGTGGTACAGTAGAAACACCTACACCTATTACAAAAACTCAATGTGATTTTGGTGTTTGGCTTTATGCTCAAGAAAATCATTTAGAGGAGATTGTAGGGGAAAGATTTTATAAAGATATTGAAGATGCTCATGCTGATTGGCATTTAGAATATATTAAAGTTTATAATATCTTTTTTAAAGAGAATAAAAAAGGTTTTTTCTCAAATTTAATAGGTAATAATAAAATAGACCCTTTAGAGATAGATAAAGCAAAAATGTATTATCATGAACTTCAAGACTATAGTAAAAAGCTATTGGGTGCTTTAGCAATCTCGGAAAGACGTCTGAATGCTATCTGTGAAACTAAGTTTCATTAATATTTATTGAGCATAGGAGTTACCTCCTCTGCTGGAATAGGTTTAGAGTAAAGATACCCCTGTATAAGAGTACATCCATTTTCTAACAGGAACTCTTTTTGCTCCTTTGTTTCAACACCCTCAGCAATAAGTTTCAGATTTAAATTTTGTCCTAAGGCTATAATCGCTTTTGTTATCGCTGCATCATCCTCATCTGTAATAATATCACGTACAAAAGATTGGTCAATCTTTAATTTATTTAAAGGGAGTTTTTTAAGATAAGATAGAGAGGAGTATCCTGTTCCAAAATCATCCAATGCCAACTCTATTCCCATACTACTTATCTCATTTAGTTTCTCTATTGAGGCATTGGGATTGTTCATCACTTGACCCTCTGTAACCTCTAAAGCTAACCACTCTGCTTTAAAGTTTAATCCATGCATTGTATCTAAGAGTTCCTCTATAAAGTTCTCTTTAGCTAACTGCTTCATAGCGAGATTAAGTGCTAACTTTCCAGGGTTGAAACCATTTTCATACCATTTAACATACTGCTTCATAGCTTGTATCATAACGATAGTATCTATATCTATAATCAATCCATTCTCTTCAGCAATAGGAATAAATTTTCCAGGTGGTACTAAGCCTATCTCGGGATATTTCCACCTTACTAATGCTTCCATTCCAACAAGAGTTTCATTACTAGCATCATACTGTGCTTGAAAATAAACTATAAATTGCTCCTCTCTTATAGCTACTCTTAAACTATTTTCCATTATTACATTTTCAAATGCTGATGTTGTCATATCAGATGAATAAAATTGGTAGTTATCTCTACCCTCATCTTTTGCTTTATACATTGCGGTATCTGCAAACTTTAAAAGATCATTTTCATCTTCTGAATCTTGTGGATATAAACTTATCCCTATGCTAGAGGAGATAAAAAGATTTGTTCCATCTATCTCTATAGGTTTTTTAATACTTTGAATAATTTTATATGCTATATGTGATATATCTTGTATCGATGTTATATTTTTTAATATAATAATAAACTCATCACCACCAAGACGTGCCAATGTATCCTCTTCTCTAATAGAGTTCTCAAACCTAGAAGAAGCTTCTACAAGAACCTTATCTCCTATATGATGACCTAAAGTATCATTGATTTTTTTAAACTGATCTAAGTCTATAAAAAGAAGTGCAAACTCACTTTTATGTCGTTTTGCATAGATGATTGATTGAGAAAGTCTATCTTGAAAAAGTACTCTATTTGGAAGATTTGTCAAAACATCATGATGTGCTTGATGTACTAACTTTTTTGTTTCCTCCTCCAGTAATTTTTCTGTCCTTATTAGATCCGATATATCTGTATCAAAAATTACAAAAGCATCGATATCGCTGTATTTAAAGAGGTGGATAAAAGCTTGAACATGATAGGAACTTCCATCTTTTTTTGTATGTACTGATCTGTTAACCAATCTACCATTTTTAAGAAGGATATTTTTTAGATCTGTTGCCTCTTCTAAACTCAAATCTTCATTTATATCAAGAATAGTTTTACTCAAAAGTTCATCTTGAGAATATCCTAGTGCCTTACAAGCACCTTGATTTACATAGAGATAATCCAATGTCTCAAAATCAACAATATATATCTCATTTGAAGAGACCTCTATCAATTTTGCAAGTTCACTAGGGCACTTATAATCATCTTTAAACATTTAACTACCCTTTAAAAAAGATGACCCATATCATCTTTTTTAGTTTGTAGATACTCTTTATTGTAGCGATTTTCTTCCATTATTATGGGAACTCTCTCTACAATCTCTATATCACTAATGGAGTTAATTTTATCAGGATTATTTGTTAAAAGTTTGATTTTTTTGATATTAAAATGGTTGAGGATAAAGGTTACAATCTCATATGTTCTCTCATCAGCACGAAACCCTAACTGATGATTTGCTTCTATCGTATTTGCACCTTTATCTTGAAGAGAGTAAGCATTTATTTTATTTAAAAGACCGATATTACGTCCCTCTTGTCTTAGATAGATCACCATTCCATCAGTTTTAGATGCTAACTCTAAACCATACTCTAACTGATCTCGACAATCACACTTCAGACTACCAAGTGCATCACCTGTTAAACACTCTGAGTGAACTCTTACTATAGGTATCTCTTCTATATTTTTTGTATAGATAACGAGATGCTCTTTTTCGCCCTCTTTAAAGGCTTTTACTTTAAAATTACCAAATCGTGATGGAAGGTTTGCAATGTCGGAAATTTGTATATTCATTCTTAATCTTTATATGGGTAAAATATTTTTAATAAAAAATATTATAGCTAAAAAAGGTTTATAAATGTTCCAAAGATTTCGCAGAACTCGTTTAAATAAAAATCTCCGTGCCTTAGTAAAAGAGACACAAGTAAGTGTAGATGATTTTATATATCCTCTTTTTATCAGAAGTGGTGAGGGTATTAAAACAGAAGTGGCATCTATGCCTGGTGTTTTTCAGATGAGTATTGATGAAGTTATTAAAGAGTGCAGTGAGCTTAAAAAACTAGGACTTTACTCTATTATCCTTTTTGGTATCCCCGATGTTAAAGATTCTATCGGTTCAGATAGTCTCTGTGATCATGGAATTATCGCTTTGGCTATCCGCGCTATTAAAGCGGTTCATCCCGATATGTTTATCGTAACTGACCTATGTTTTTGTGAATATACCGACCATGGACATTGTGGAATTATCGATGAAAGAAATGGGACTGTAAATAACGATGCGACATTAGAGATTTCAGGGCAACAAGCACTTATCCATGCAAGAGCTGGAGCAGATATGATAGCACCCTCTGGAATGATGGATGGGATTATCGAAGTTTTACGTGATTCATTGGATGGAGCTGGATTTAAGGAGTTACCTATTATGGCATATTCAACGAAATTTTCTTCAGGATATTATGGACCATTTAGAGATGTTGCAGAATCAACTCCGAGTTTTGGAGACCGAGCATCCTACCAAATGGATCCAGCAAATCGCCGTGAAGCGATAAACGAATCTATCGCAGATGAAAATCAAGGTGCAGATATTTTGATGGTAAAACCAGCACTAGCTTATCTTGATATAGTCAGAGAGATAAAAGATGCAACATCCCTTCCAATGGCTGTTTATAACGTTAGTGGTGAGTATGCGATGCTTAAACTTGCAGGGTTAAATGATTTAATAGATTATGAGAGAGTTGTTATGGAAACTATGATAGCATTTAAACGAGCTGGAGCAAATATTATTATCTCTTACCATGCTAAAGAAGTTGCTGAGATGTTGTTGGCTGATGGAATCAAAAAGTAGATAGATGACAGAGCTACAGAGAATAGAGGAACTAGAAAAAGAGATACGAAAGCTAAAGGGTTTAAACAAAAATGGTATTCCAACTTACAGTTTTAGCAAAATTACAGAGAGTGATTTAAAATCATTAGTGACTATTAAAAAGAAGATAAATAGAGAAAAGTTTGATAGTTGGTTTGATAACGGATTAGCGATTTCCAAGAATACTGTTGATTTTTTTAAAGAGCTAATTTCTGAAAATGAAGCGCTAATATTTAATTATAGTGAAGAGGATTTAAAGATCAATGTAATCGCTCCTATTTTAAATACTATTAAATTCAAATCTTTTAAAAATGAGTTTAGAGAGTTTTATGAACAATCTATCACTTATAAAACTGATAAATTTATTTTTACAGGTAGTACCGATTTTCTCTTATCAAAAGGCTTATTTGAAAGTGAAAAACCCTATTTTTTTATACAAGAGTTTAAAAAAGGGAAGATAAATACAGACCCTGAACCACAACTTTTAGCAGAACTTATCTCAGCTGTTGAGTTAAATGATGAAACAGTTATGAAAGGTGCTTTTATCATAGGTGCAACTTGGAATTTTGTTATTTTAGAAAAACTAGAGAAAGATAGGTATCAATATTTTGTAAGTCGTGATTTTAACTGTACCAATATAGAAGATTTAAAAAGTATCTATAAAAATCTACTGTTTATAAAAAATGAGATAATACTGAAAATCGAATTAGAAAATAAAAAATAAAGGCTCTTCTTAATGCTCAAAACAGCAACTAAAAGTAACTACTTCCTCTCACAACCACATCAACCCTTTTTTATACTGGGGATTGTAAACTCTATCGTTATGATGCTTATTTTTGCACTTAGTTATAAGGGTATTTTTACCCTAACAACAGAGTCACTTAACTTTCATACCTACTCTTTAATCTTTCTTGTTTTTACAAATATGTTTACAGGATTTCTCTTTACAACATTTCCACAATTTTGCCAAAGTGATACTATCTCTCAAAAATATTATACTAATATCTTTTATCTTTCACTTTTTGGCTCTATTATCTATTTGACAGGTGCTTTTTTAAATCACTATCTTCTTATTTTAGGAATGATTATCTCCTTTTTAAGTCATCTTTTTACTGTTATAAAATTAGCAAATATTCATAAAGTTGGAAAAACAGTTGAGAAAAGTGACCCCTATTGGATAGTTGTTGCTCAATATTTTGGGATTATAAGTCATACTCTTTTTATATGGTTAGAGTTTAACAGATATATCAACTTCTATCTTGACTATACATCTACTGCTATAAACTTTGCATTTTACCTCTATCTTATTCTCTTAGGATTTAGTGTAGCACAACGTATGATACCTTTCTTCTCACACTCTTTTGCTCCAAAAGATAAACGTTTTGTCAAGATAGTATTTGTAATGCTTGTTATAAAAGTTTCTCTTGTTACTGTTGGATTTAAACTTGAGGAGATGGTTGTAGATATTATGCTTGGACTTTACCTTACAAGAGAGTTTTTACGTTGGAAACTAGATATTTTAAATGCTCCTGCGATTCTTTGGGTACTTCATTTAGCTCTACTATGGTTACCAGTATCATTTTTTCTCTCAGCTATAAGCTTGGGTACAGAACTTATACTAGAAAACTCCTTCTACTTTTTTAACCTTCATCTTTTAGCTATCGGTTTCTTAACAACACTACTCATAGGGTTTGGAACACGTGTAACACTAGGACACTCTGGACAAGCTCCCCATGCGGATAAATTTGCTATCGGTATCTTTATATTTATCCAACTTGTAGTGCTTCTGCGTGCATTGTTTAGTCTCAATGTTGCATTTAGTTGGGATATGAACTTTTTATTTGATATATCTTTTACTACTTGGTTACTACTATTTATTCTTTGGGGTGCTAGGTATGGAAAGGTTTTAATTTTTGGGAAAAAAACGGGACTGACTAAATAGGCTATAATTGCATCTATGAATAAAAATAAAAGATATCAACAGGCTTAAGTGATGTAGTCAATAGAAATATGTCTATTGCTATAAGGAAAAAAATGTTGTGGTATCTAAAGTCATAGACTATGATAGTTACAAGATTTTAAG
>JAYEGK010000072.1:0-2138 GCA_034716265.1 Campylobacterota bacterium | reverse complement strand
TATGAATAAAAATAAAAGATATCAACAGGCTTAAGTGATGTAGTCAATAGAAATATGTCTATTGCTATAAGGAAAAAAATGTTGTGGTATCTAAAGTCATAGACTATGATAGTTACAAGATTTTAAGTTAATACTTCAATCTTAACAGAGTAATACTTCTTTAGTTTAAAGTCAAAAAAAACTTTAAAAAAGATGTGTTACTCATAAAAGAAATTATACGAGGAAAGATAAATTCCAACAATATCAATGTTTTACGGAATAATTATCAGAATGTACTGTGCACCCAACGAGCATAATCCACCACATATTCATGTTTATTATCAAGATGAAAAAGCTGTTATAGATATAAAAAAAGTAGAATTGACACAAGGTAAATTACACAAGAAAAAACTTAGATTGGTTTTAGCTTGGGTTGAACTAAGACAAGAAGATTTATTAGTTAATTGGGAATTGGCTCAAAATGGTGAGTTACCTTTCAAAATAGACCCTTTAAAATAGGAGGAATAAAATGTATTTAGCAGTTAAAGATGTAAAACCACTTAATGATTATTTTTTATTATTAAAATTTGAGAATGAAGAAGAAAAATTATTTGATGTAAAGCCATATCTTGAAATTGGAAAATTTAAAGAGTTAAAAGATAAAACACTATTTAATAGTGTAAAAATATGTTTTGATAGCATAGAGTGGGATAATCAATTAGACTTAGACCCAGAACTTTTATATCAAAAATCACACAACAAAACCTAGTAAAGAACAAGGCTATCACGGCGATAATTCAAGCTTTTATGTGTCGAATAAATCGCCTTGTCTCTCAAGTCAACCATTGTGTGACAAATGAACTTTAAAACTAATTTTGGATAAAATGTACTAAATGATAATCATGAGGAATAATAGACAATATAATGGCAAAAAAAGATTTAAATAAAAACTTACATAAAGCAAAAACAAATAAAAAAGATGAATTTTATACTCAGCTATCTGATATAGAAAATGAACTAAAACATTATAAAAAACACTTTAAAGGTAAAGTAGTCTATTGTAACTGTGATGACCCTCGTATTAGTAACTTTTTCCATTATTTTTCCTACAACTTTGAAAAACTTGGTTTAAAAAAGTTAATCACTACTTGTTATAAAAATCAAGATTTAGATTTATTTAGTCAAAATGACACAGAAGAAGCAATATATTTAGAATACAATGGCGATAAAAATGGAAATAATGTACCAGACTTGGAAGAGATAGGCATTCATAACTTAAAAGGTGATGGTGACTTTAGAAGTGAAGAAAGTATTGAGCTATTAAAAGAAGCTGATATAGTTGTAACAAATCCACCTTTTTCACTTTTTAGAGAATATGTAGCACAACTTATGGTGTATGATAAAGAATTTATAATTGTTGGACATCAAAATGCAATAACTTATAAAGAAATCTTTAAGTTAATAAAAGAAAATAAGTTATGGTTAGGTTATGGATTTAAAGGCGGTGCTGCACATTTTATAAATAAACATTATGATGATTATGCAACAGCAGGCAATCATCTTGATGGTATGATAAGGGTGTCAGGAGTGCATTGGTTTACTAATCTTGATATATCAAAACGACATGATGAATTAATACTATATAAAAAATACAATTCAGAAGAATATCTTAGCTATGATAATTATAATGCAATTAATGTAGATAAAACAAAAGATATTCCTATGGATTATGATGGAGATATGGGCGTTCCTATAACATTTCTTAATAAGTTTAATCCAGAACAATTTGCATTAGTAGGCTTAGGAATATCTAATTCTGGAAAAGAATTTGGTGTTCAACCGTATAAAGAAGAACATAAAAAATATCGCAAAGAAATTCAAAAAAGAGGTGCTGTTGATGGTGATTTATACATGATAAAAAATGGGGAAGTTACAGTACCATATGCAAGAATAATTATAAGGCATAAGTAGTTATGAATATAGAACTAAAAGAAATAACAGTCAGAGAATTAACAAATGGTTATGAAGACAATGAAGAAGCAGGTGTAGTTGGATATGATGGAAAGTTAGATATTCGTCCACCATATCAAAGAGAATTTATCTACAAAGATAAACAAAGAGATGCAGTAATTAATACTATTACAAAAGACTTTCCTCTT
>JAYEGK010000071.1:0-4146 GCA_034716265.1 Campylobacterota bacterium | reverse complement strand
GGGGGTTGATGTTGTATAATAATAAGAAGATATAAAAAAAGGACAAAAAATGGATAGATTTTATTCACTAGCACACTCAAGTATAGATTTTCACTTTAAACAATCTCCTAGAGATTTCGTTGTTGAGGAGATTCCTCTTTATGAGTTTTCAGGAGAGGGGGAACATATGATTTTGTTTGTAAGAAAGAAAAATCTTTCTACAAATGAGATGATAGGACAGTTTGCACGTTACTTAAATATTAAAAATAGAGATATTGGTTATGCTGGTTTAAAAGATAAACATGCGATGACAAAACAGTATATCTCTATAAATAAACAGCACGAAGAGGCTTTAGAGGGGTTTAATTTTGATGGTATAAAAATAATTTCAAAGAGCTATCATAACAATAAAATTCGTATTGGTCATCTTAAAGGAAATAGATTTTATATTAAAGTTAAAAAAGTAAATCCTACCTCAGCACAAAAGATAGATGAAGCACTGAAGAATATCTCTAAAGATGGTATGCCTAACTTTTTTGGATACCAACGTTTTGGTAATGATGGGGATAACCATATTTTAGGTAAGAAGTTAGCTAAAGGTGAGGCAAAAGAGCGTAACCCTAGAGTTAAAAAATTACTTATAAATGCATATCAAAGTCATCTTTTTAACCTTTGGTTAAGTAGACGTTTAGAGATAAACTCCCTTGTGAGTAGTTTTGAAGTTTCAGAGATAGAAAATCTTTTAAATATGCCAAACAATGAAGTTAATAAGATGAAAGTACAAAAACACCCATTTAAGTTGATGGCTGGAGATGTAATGGAACACTATCCACATGGAAAACTTTTTGATTTTGATGAGAGTGAAGAGGATTTCAAACGTTTTGATGAGAGAGCTATTAGTGTTACAGGTCTTTTATGTGGTAAAAAAGTGAGAAGATCAACAGCTCTTGCAGGGGAGATAGAGAAAGATTTTGATGATACTATCAATGCAGATGGAGCAAGACGTTATGCTTGGGTTTATCCAACTGAAGTTGAGGGACGTTTTAACCCAGTCGAAGCACAGTATGAGATGAACTTTACTTTACCAAAAGGTTCCTATGCGACTGTTCTTATTGAAGAGATAGCTAAGAGAAAGTTAGGTTAGAAGGTATAAAATCTTCTAACCTAAAATCTACTACTTAATATTTTTCAAAAAGTCAACAACAACTCTTACACCTGCACCAGTACCACCATATACATTACAATCCCAAGGAGTTTCCGTATATGCTGAACCTGCTATATCAAAGTGTAACCATCTATCTTTGTTTTCCTCTTTAATGAAGTTATCCAAAAATAGACCAGCTGTGATAGCTCCACCATAAGGTTTAGAGGAGATATTTGAGATATCTGCTATACCACTTTTAAGTTGTGTTTTTAGATGTTTGTTAAATGGTAAAGGAGCTACAAGTTCCCCTGAATTAGTTGCTGATTGGTAAAAGCTATGTTTTAATCTTCCTGAGTGACCCATAATCCCTGTTGTGTATTGACCAAGAGCAACCATACAAGCACCTGTCAATGTTGCAAAGTCAAAAAGATAATCAGCTTTTACTTTATCTTGAGCATAATCTAATACATCAGCTAAAACTAAACGACCCTCTGCATCTGTATTTCTTACTTCGATAGTTTTACCACTACGAGAGACTAAAACATCATCAGGTTTGTAAGCATCTCCACCTATCATATTTTCAACAGCACCTATAAATATATGAACCTCTACATCAAGTTTTAGATCACTTACCGCTTTTATCATACCAAGAACAGCACATGCACCCGCTTTATCCATCTTCATAGTAACCATAGATGCACCAGGTTTTAAACTAAGTCCACCACTATCATATGTTAAACCTTTACCAACTAAAGAGATGATTTTTTTAGCATTTTTTGGTTTATATGCAAGATGAATTAGTTTACTATCATGACGAGATGCACGTCCAACAGCTAACATCGAACCCATATTCTCTTTAGCAAGTCTCTTTTCACCTAAAATAGTACACTCTAAAGAGTTCTCTTTAGCAAGTTTTTTAGCTAAATCTGCTAAAGTTGGAGGGTTTAAATCTTCTGGTGTCATATTGACAATATCACGAGTATAAGCAGTAGCTTCTGCTATGATGAGAGCTTCTTCAAATGCCTTTTGAAGTGAAACAATATCTAAACAGACAAGAGATATATTTTTAAGTTTACTCTTTTTAGGTTTTGATTTATACTCATTAAATTCATAACCACCAAGAATAATCCCCTCAACAACAGCTTGAATATTATTTTCACTTACATTAAAAGAGACCGATTTATAGTTAGCCGATTTGATAGCTTTGATAGCTACACTTACAACACTTCTAACATTGTCACTATCGCTATTTTCAATACCACAACTTAAAAGAGATAATTCATGTAGGAAACAGATACTATCTTGTTGTGCACTAAATCCAGCAAGATGGAGAGTTTTATAGTTTGAGTTTTTTTTGAGTTCTTTTTGCTCTATAAACTCTACTTTTAAATCACTATTTTCGGTTGTTGTTAAATCTATTTTCATATTTTTGTCCCTCTATATTTTTTATAGCACTATTATATATTAATTTTATTTTACTATAATTAATCGATAAATTATAAAAGGATTTTCAATGAAATTTTTAGCAATTATTGCATTAAGTGCTACATTACTATTTGGAGTTATAGATATTAATAAAGCTACTAAAGAGGAGTTAGTAACACTCAAAGGTGTAGGTGAAAAGAAAGCTACAGCTATTTTAGCATTTAGAAAGGGACACTGTTTTACAAGTGTAGATGATTTAACTTCTGTCAAGGGAATAGGTCCAAAGTTTATTCAAAAAAATAGAAAAAACTTAAAAGCTGGAAAGTGTAAAAGCAAAGGTTTTTTTTAGAGAGATAAAAAGAGATACACTCTAAAGAGTATCTCTTTTTTTTAGTTTAATCAAACGAAAGTAGATCTTTAGCTTGAATCATATCTTTGTCACCACGTCCTGAGACGTTTACAATGATAAGTTTATCTTTGATATTTGGAAGTTTTTTAAGATAGGCGATAGCATGAGAGCTTTCAAATGCTGGAATAATTCCCTCTTTACGAGATAACCATACAAATGCATCTAAAGCTTCTTTATCTGTTGCATTATCATAAGTTATAGAGTTATTGTCTTTATGAAAAGCATGTTCAGGTCCTATTCCAGGATAATCTAATCCTGCACTAATAGAGTGAGCTTCTAAAATCTGTCCATCATCATCTTGTAAAATATAGGACATCTGACCATGTAAAACCCCTGGACGACCTTTTTTGAGGGAGCAACCATGTTTATCAGTCTCAATACCGAGTCCACCAGCTTCAATACCGATACATTCAACTTCATCATCTTCTAAAAAGTGCTGAAACATACCGATAGCATTTGAACCACCACCAATACAAGCGATAACATGATCAGGCAGACGATTCTCTTTTTCAATTATCTGCTGACGAGCTTCAAAACCGATAATAGCTTGAAAATCTCTAACCATCATAGGGTAGGGATGAGGACCAGCCACAGTTCCGATGATATAAAAAGTATCTCTTGCATTTGTAACCCAGTGACGAATAGCATCATTCATAGCATCTTTGAGTGTCCGACTTCCACTCTCAACAGAGTTCACTTTTGCCCCAAGAAGTTTCATACGAAAAACATTTAACTCTTGACGTTCAACATCTTTGGCACCCATAAAGATTTCACATTCTAAATCTAGTAAAGCACAGATAGTAGCGGTTGCTACACCATGTTGTCCAGCACCAGTTTCAGCGATAATTTTTTTATATCCAAGACGTTTAGCCATAAGACCTTGAGCGATAACATTATTTACTTTATGCGCTCCTGTATGGTTAAGGTCTTCACGTTTTAAGTAGATCTTTGCACCTAGCTCTTTAGAGATATTTTCAGCAAAGTAAAGAGGAGAGGGACGACCAACATAATCTTTAAGATAGTAATCTACCTCTTTCCAAAAATCTTTATTAAATCGGATAGCTTCATATTCCTCTTTTAGTTTTAAAAGAGCGGGCATAAGTGTTTCAGGGACATAGCGACCACCATGAATTCCGAAGTGTCCATTTTCGTCTGGGTCGTATTTTGAGGTGGTTGGGATGTAGATATG
>JAYEGK010000070.1:0-4150 GCA_034716265.1 Campylobacterota bacterium | reverse complement strand
AGAGTCAAAAAAAAGAAGAGTTATCAAAAATAGATGAAAAAATTCAAGATTATGAATAATCAAGAGCTATTAGATTTAAAACAAGATTTAAAAAAATCTATCAATTTCTCAACTATTAAGTTAGAAGATTTAGAATTTGATAATAGTTTTGATGATTGGTTTTGTAGCGATATAAAATTAAATCAAGATACAAAAGATTTTTTAGAAAAGTTATTAAATAGAGAAAAGAATCTGTTAAAAACTTATAATGAAGAGGATTTAAAAGTAAATTTTTTAGTTCCTATTTTTAATAAAATAGATTTTAGAGATGATAATAGACACTTTAGAGCATTTTATGAACATAAAATAAGTTTTGAAAATGGTAATATCTCTTTAAATGGAACAGCAGATTTTATTGTAGGTAGAGGATTTAAATATTTAGAAAAGCCAATATTTTTTATACAAGAGTTTAAAAAAGGGTTAGAGTACTCCAACCCTGAACCACAACTTTTAGCAGAGATGATAGCAGGATTAGAGATTTCCGATTTATCAAAAATAAGAGGTGCTTATATAGTGGGTACTCTTTGGAATTTTGTAGTATTAGAAAAAATTGAGAATAGATATTATTACTCTATATCTGATGAATTTAATGCAAAAAGATTAAATGAATTAGAGTCTATTTATAAAAATCTAGTTTTTGTGAAAAATGAAATTATTGAAATAATAGGTTAAATTATAAGGCTGGGAGATGGTTTCTTGTGAAGAGATTAAATAACAATATTGAGGTAAAAATGAAAAAAGTGATTCAAATAAAACGGATATTATTAGCTCTATTGCTTATAATTTTCAGCTCTGGATGTATAGGTCAACCATCTACTAAAACAATCAATAATCAAGAAATCATCTATACAATCATAAAAGATGAAAATCGCTCCAATGAAACAAATGAAACAATACAAACTGTTCCAATAGTTCAAAAAAAGAAAAGTTATAAAAGTAGTAGAAAAGATAAAAGAGACAAAGCACTCCAAAAGATGAGAGATGCTATAAAAAGTTTCCCTACAAATAATAAAATATTTTCAAAAAACACTAAAGAGTCTAAACTATTTCCATTTATTTACAGTTCTACAGATAATAAGATAGTAGCTCCTATAATCTCTTTTTATAATCTACCTGAAACCTTTGATAGTGAAAATGTAAATATTAGTATTAAGATAAAAGAACAGGGGTTTGGTGTTGGTTCTACCCATATTTTTATTAATGGTATAGAGATAGCGAGTAATCGCAATAGAGCTTTAAAAAGAAAAAGAGCTGGAGAGAATGTTAAAACATTCAATATAAAATTACAAAATGGTTTAAATGAGATCTCCATATATACCTATGATAAAAGTAATCAGAAAAAAAGTAACAAAATTATTCATAATGTTGTAGCCTCTTATTATATAGCTAATAAACCTCAACTTCATGCTATCGTTATCGGGATAGATGAGTTTCAAGATAAAAACTTTAATCTCCAATATGCTCGAGCAGATGCCTCTCTTTTTGGTACAACACTCTTTAAAAGATCAAAGGAACTTTTTTCTAAAGTCAATATTCATTATCTCAAAAAAGAGGATGAAACTACAAAAGATAAAATTTTAGATAAATTAAGATCGTTACAAGATATATCTGCAAATGATTTTTTTGTATTTTATATAGCCTCACACGGTGTAGTTATCGATAATAGATTTTATATTATTAGCTCTAACGTCTCCTCTTCAGATAACAACACTATTAAAGAGAGTGGCATATCCGAAACTTTACTTAAAGATGCTCTCAAACATATTCCAACATCAAATAAATTGATACTTCTGGACAGTTGCTACTCTGGTGCTATAAATAGAACTCTCTCTAAAGAACTTGCTAAGAGTTCCACTAAAGAGATAAACTTAACATCTATAACAGCTGCAAATTCTGAACAAACAGCATTAGAAGGGTTTGCTGATGGGCATGGGATATTTACCTATATAGTAACTGATGCACTTGATGGAGCAGCAGATATAAATAGAGATGGTGTCATTAAGTCTATGGAGTTAGTCCACTATGTAAATAAAATGGTTCCTATTGAAGCTAGAAAATATAAACATATACAAACCCCCTCCTCTTTTCAAAGTGGTCAAGTGTTTAACATTGCTAAACTCAAAAATTATCGGGGGATTATCGATATGCAACCTCAATATTTTCAACCGATGGAGATAAAAAGAATGCTTATGTATATGAACTCCTATAGTGTAAAATCTCTCAATAGAGTGATAACATCTAATGCAAAAAATAGAGATAACTCTATTATAAAGATTCAAAAAGAGGCGATGAAAGTAGAGTTAAATAGAACACAAAAGATATTTAAAACAGCAGATAAAAAGTTTAAATTTGGTAAATCAAATTTTATATTTAACGATAACTCTATCTTTTTGGATATAAAAGATAAAATTAAAAAACATTTTAGTTTTGTAGATAAAAAGGGAAGAAATCTAATTGTATTTGATTTTTACAGTAAAGAGAAGATAGCACGAGTTGTTTCAAAACTAGATACGAAAAAAGTTTCTAAAATCTATATGGCAGATAGAGGGGATTGGTATAGAGTGACTCTACAGATGAAGTCTAAACACTCCTATGAACATATTATCTCTAAAGATGGTATCTATATTAAGTTGAAAAATTTAAAAGAGTAGAGGTTGAGAAGACTATCAAAAGATAGTTTTCTCAAAATAGAGTAAGAGAGTGACTAGTTAGTATCTTGATCTACAATTTTATTTGCAGAGATCCATGGCATCATCTCACGAAGATCGTTACCAGTTTTTGTGATAAGTTTCTCTTTATCATTTGTTCTTTCAGCATTCATACGAGGATAACCTGCTTGACCTTCTAAGATAAAGTCTTTTGCAAATCTACCATCTTGAATCTCTGTTAAGATATCTTTCATAGCTTGTTTTGACTCAGCATTGATAACACGTTTACCAGAAACATAATCACCATACTCAGCAGTGTTAGAGATAGAGTATCTCATATCAGCGATTCCACCTTCAAACATTAAGTCAACAATTAACTTAAGTTCGTGTAAACACTCAAAGTAAGCAAGTTCAGGAGCATAACCAGCTTCAGTTAATGTCTCAAAACCAGCTTGAACTAATGCAGAAGCACCACCACAAAGAACTGCTTGCTCACCAAAAAGGTCAGTTTCAGTTTCATCTTTGAAAGTTGTCTCAATAATTGCAGTACGACCACCACCAATAGCAGAAGCGTAAGAAAGAGCTAACTCTTTAGTTTGGTTAGATGGATTTTGACCAACAGCGATAAGGTCAGGAATACCACCACCACGAACAAACTCAGAACGTACAGTGTGTCCAGGTGCTTTTGGAGCGATCATAGTAACATTGATGTTAGCTGCTGGTTGGATACGACCATAGTGGATATTGAAACCGTGACCAAAAGCGATAGTAGCGTTATCTTTTAAGTTAGGAGCGATCTCATTTTCATAAATCTCAGCTTGATTTTCATCTGGTAAAAGAATCATTACAACATCAGATGCAGCCGTAGCTTCAGCGATAGTAAGAACTTCAAAACCTTTAGCTTCAGCTTTCGCCCATGAAGAACCACCTTTTCTTAAACCAACACATACTTCAACACCTGAATCTCTTAAGTTTTCAGCGTGTGCATGTCCTTGAGAACCAAAACCTATCATCGCAACTTTTTTGCTCTTGATAAGATCTAAATTTGTGTCTTTGTCATAATATACGTCTAATGCCATATTGTTTCCTTATTTTGGAAGTTAAGAACCTTCTCTTAACAAAAATTTTTCGCATTATACTTAAAGTAAAGTAAATTATTTATTATAAAAAGCTTATAATTTGTATCAAATTATTTTGCTTAATCTCATTCAATGTATAATACGAAAAAAGATAAGGATATATATGAAAAAGTTTAATCTCTTTAATGAAATTATTATTGCTAAAAAAGCAGATCTACTCAACGCTATCAATAGATCTCAGGAGTTTATTGTTACAGTTGATGGTGAAGTAAAATATCAGCCATACTCAAAAACAGATGTAATTATATTTAAAGGTATCCACACTAAAGCTCCTATGAGTGCATTGACACCCGCTAAGATGCCAACATTAACTGAACTATTTGG
>JAYEGK010000069.1:0-4192 GCA_034716265.1 Campylobacterota bacterium | reverse complement strand
AAAGAAGCTTTTGAGATAGCAAATAAATTTAGTTGGAATAAAAAAGAGTTAGAACACTATGATAGAATTTTGATGAGAGAGATGGATGATGTTTTAGTTGAAGAGAAAAGAAAAAATGATTTGGAGAGCGCTATTCGAAAAGCTGTTATGAAAGCTGTTAATGAAACTGAAACAAAAGCGGAAATAAAAGCTAAACAAGAAAAAATTGAAATAGCTAAAAGTTTACTGGATATATTAGATATAGAAACAATAGCTTTAAAAACAAAGTTGAGTATAGAAGAGGTGGCTAAGCTAAAAAATTAAAAATGCAACTAACAATTGACATTAAAGATTCTGTTGTTGATAAAATTATGTATCTTTTTTCATTAACAGTTTCCCATAATTTCGGCTAGTTCAAGAGCCTATTGATTTCATCAAATAGATCATCCTCATCGATAGGTTTGGATATATAACCATCCATTCCAAGTGCTAAAAATTTCTCTCTATCTCCCTTCATATTGTTTGCTGTTAATGTAATTATTGGTCCACATCGCTCTTTATATCTATCTTTTAAAATTCTCATAGCTTCTCTACCATTCATATTTGGCATATTTTCATCCATTAAAATCATACTATGAAGAGTTGGGTCATATATCTCTATCGCTTCTACTCCATCATTGACAATATCACAGGTGATATGAAACTCCTCTAACAGTAGACGTATAAGTAACTGATTTGTTTTATTATCTTCTGCTACTAAGAGATGTGTGTTGAGTGTTCTTGTTGGACTCTCTTTAGTAATAGGATTATCTTCTATCTTTGAGGCATCTAATTTTTTTAAAGGAAGAGTGATAGTAAATGTAGTACCGATACCCTCATTTGAAAGTAAGTTTATCTTTCCATGCATAAGTTCCACTAAACTCTGAGTGATACTAAGACCTAATCCTGTTCCACCATATTTTCGTGTAGTACTCCCATCAGCTTGTTCAAAGGGTTTAAAAATTTTATCTTGAACCTCTTGATTCATCCCTATCCCATTATCACTGATATTTAAGATAAAATTTCCATCTTTATAGTCAGCATCACAAATTATGGAGCCATTTTTAGGTGTAAATTTTATAGAGTTGGAGATTATATTGAGAACTATCTGACTAATTCTTATCCAGTCACCATAGAAAACTCCTTGAAGTTTTTGGCTAATATGATTACTAAAAGATAGCTCTTTTTGAGATGTCAAACCCTCAAATCTTTTTGAATACTCCACCATCTCGTTATAGGGGTTAAACTCATAAGGTTCTATTGTAAATTTAGCATCTTTTATTTTTGAAAGATCTAATATATTGTTGATTAAACTAAGGAGTGTTTTTGAGCTTGAATTGATATGTTTTATAAATTCAAGATATTTTTTATTATCTAACTTTTTTTCTAAAATACCACTAAATCCCATAATAGCATTGAGTGGAGTACGTAGTTCATGACTCATATTTGCCATAAACTCCTCTTTTGCTTTTTCGGAGGTGATATCATGTTTGATAGAGGAGTACCCAATAAGATTGTTATTATCATCAAAATCTGGAAAGATAGAACTTTTTACCCAGTAATGAGTACCATCTTTTTTACGATTTTTAAGCTCTCCACTCCATATCTCTTTAGATTTTATAGCGTAGGAGAGCTCTTTGAGTATTTTAGTTGGTATATCTGGTGCTTTTAGAAAATCATCAGGTTGGTTGTAGAGTTCCTCATGTGTAAATCCACTAATATCACAAAGGGCTTGAGAACTATATATAATTTTTCCATCGATATCACAACTCGATGCGATAACATTATCACCAAAAAGAGTGATAGATTTAGTCAATTTATCTTGTGCAATTTTTGCATCTTTTTGAACTTGAAGCTCTTTAGCTTTCTCTTGCGTTAGGTCTTCAATATTTGCAACAACAATCTTATGATCTATATTACTATTTTTTCCAAAAGAGATTCTAACAGGAAAAGTTGTTCCATCTTTTCTTAGACCCTCTAGTTCAAGGGTAGTTCCTAAGATACCTTTGGATTTTCCTGTTTTAAAATAGAGATTGCTAGCAACTGTGTGAAGATTTTTATATTTTAAAGGGATAATATTTAAAAGGTTTTGAGTTCCTATCATCTCCTCTTTGGAAAAACCAAATATTTTTTCCGCTTTTTTATTAAAGGTCAATATTTTTTTCGTTTCATCTATGGCAATAATCGCATTGTTATTGGACTCTGTGATGATATTTAGATACTGTTTATCTTTATGTTCCTTTTTAACTTGCTCCTCTATATGTCGTATCTGTGGAATATAGATAAATTTAAAATCAAAAAGTAGTATAACAACAATAACGATAAATAAAATAGCTAATAAGATATAGAGGTTTAGATTGATATTATCTGTTGTTTTTTCTATATCGTCTATATCGATAGCTACTGAGAGGATACCTCGAAAATCACCAAGCTTATAGTTAAAGGCTTTTTCACCATAAAGCTTTACTAGGTTTTCATAGGTTGCTTTGTCAACATCTGTATAGGGTTTACCATGACACTGAAGACAATCTTTTTCTATAAAGAGAGGATATGTATAGCGAAGATAATCTCTATCTTTATATTTATCGATGGTATAATAATCATTGAGAAGAGTTTTATCTTTGTATCTGTGTAAAATTTTTGTTTCAAAATCATCAGGTTTATTAGCTAGATTTCTATATTGAAAAGAGGTTTGCTTGATATAAAAGTTATGCTCTTGAAGCATAAAACTATTCACTTGACTACCAACGAATGCGGGTGAGATAGAGAATGGATTTTTATCTTTATTGATCACCTCTACATCAAAAGCGATAGAGGTAAGGTAGTGTCTTGTAGCTAAGAGCTGTTGAGTGATAACTTTAGCCTTATCGACACTGCTAGAGATTGCAAAATCATAAACAATAGTTTTAAGTACAAAACCAAAGAGAAATAATGATAGGAAAATACTTATAATAAGAGTAGCATTTAATTTTGTTTTTATATTCATTTTTGTAATTTATAATCTATTTCCTTGGTTTCTACTGAATAAGAGGAGATTATTGTTCAAGTTGTGGGAAGATGGGAGGTTAATATTTTAGTTGAAGAGAAAATAAAAAGGTAAAAAGACTAGAAATTAATCTAGTCTTTTTAAGGGTTTAGGTCAATGAAATAATTTAGAAAGCTATCTAATTATTCACCATCCAAGTCATCAAAAGTGATTCTACACACATCACTATCATCTTTTCCATCATTAACATCAACTGTTAAGTCTTCACAAGTTGGGGCAGTGTTTGTATCTTCTTCCTCTTCATCGTTAGATTCTTCTTCGTCGTTTGATTCGTTATTATTGTTTGTAGTTTCTTGCGAGGATTCTTCTGTTGTATTATCATTGTTTGTATTATTTTGGGAATCGTCATTTGTTGAATCATTTGTAGATTAGATATAATCTATCAAATTGATAAAAGAGGAAGTTTCAAAATGAAATTTGCAGACCCAAAAAATGATTTAGCATTTAAAAAAATATTTGGAAATGAAAATAAAAAGGAGATTTTAATCTCTTTTTTAAACTCTGTCTTAGATTTCAAAGAGAAAAAAGCTATAGTAGAGGTAACTTTAGATAATCCTTATCAGTTACCAGATATAAAAGAACTCAAAGAGACAATATTAGATATAAAAGCTACAAATAAAAATGGCGATAAATTTATAGTAGAGATGCAGAAGAAAGATTTATCAAACTTTGCTAAAAGAAGTTTGTACTACACCTCTAAAGCTTATCTATCTCAAATAGATAAAGGGGAGGATGTTAGTAAACTAAAAAAGGTTTATTATATAGCTATACTGAACTTTAATATGTTTGAAAACAGGAGTTATATATCAAGACATTTGATAATCAATCAAGAAACAACAACACAAGATTTAAAAGATTTTGAATTTACTTTTATAGAGTTAAAAAAGTTTAATGTAAAACTTGAAGAGTTAAACTCTACTATAGATAAATGGATATATTTCATAAATAATGCTTCATCATTTGACCTTATACCACATGAATATGAAGATATAAAAGAGTTCAAAGAAGCTTTTGAGATAGCAAATAAATTTAGTTGGAATAAAAAAGAGTTAGAACACTATGATAGAATTTTGATGAGAGAGATGGATGATGTTTTAGTTGAAGAGAAAAGAAAAAATGATTTGGAGA
>JAYEGK010000068.1:0-4195 GCA_034716265.1 Campylobacterota bacterium | reverse complement strand
CATACCACCACTCATAATACAGAGTGCTTTTTTACTCATAGGTCACTGTCCATTTTTAAATTATGCAAGTATAGCTATTGAAAGTGTAATTTTCTATAAGTTGGTGGATTTAATCTCGCTAGTCAATTCATTAGCAATCATCTCAGCCTGTTTCAACACAGTTTCAGTAGCTAACATCTGCATATCTGGTGGATAACCAAATTGTCGCAGGGTTCTTTTTACGATAACTTTTAATTTAGCCCTAACACTCTCTTTAATAGTCCAATCAATACTTGCATTAGCCCTTACTCTCTGGGTTAAAACAACAGCAAGTTCACGAAGTATCTCTTTTTCCATAACCTCTTTAGCACTATCATTATTTGCAATAGCTGTATAAAATGCATACTCAAAATCAGTTAGACCCATAGCCTTTGGCTCATCATCCATCTTATGAATATCTTTACTAAGGTTGATTAACTCCTCTATAACTTCAGCCGCAGTAATAATCTTATTATGATATTTCTTGATAGAGTTTTCCAACATCTCCATAAGAGATTTACTCTGTACTAGATTTGTTTTTTGTCGAGTTTTTATCTCATCACCCAGTAATTTTTTAAGAACCTCAAGAGCTATATTTTTATGCTTCATCCCTTGAACTTCAAGTAAAAACTCTTCATCAAGTACAGATATATTAGGCTTTTTAATTCCAGAGGCATCAAATATATCTATCACTTGCTCAGTTACAAGTGCTTTATCTATGACTTGTCTTATGGTAGTTTCTAACTCTTCATCAGTTCTTCCGCCAGAAGTCACTTCAAACTTCACAAGTCGTGCTTTTACAGCTTGAAAAAATGAGATTTCATCTTTTACATCCATAGCCGCGTCTGATGGAACTGCGATTGCAAAAGCAAGGGAGAGTGCTGTCACTTCACCAATATATCTTTTTTTACCATCTTCAAGACCTAAGATATGTTCCTCAGCTTCAAGTATTAAAGATAGTTTTTCTCTTGTATCTGCTTCAAAATAGTTTTCATACTTAAACCCATGGTACATTTGAGACACCACTTCTAGCTTTTCTAACATAAGAGCTACCGCTTGTTCTTGAGCTAATGCAGGGTCGCCTTTTCCACCACTATCACTATAAAAAGAGAGAGCTTTTTTCAAATCACTTGCAATCCCAAGATAATCAACAACAAGTCCAGCAGGTTTATCTTTATAAACTCTGTTTACCCTTGCTATGGCTTGCATAAGGTTGTGACCTTTCATAGGTTTATCTATGTAGAGTGTGTGCATAGATGGAGCATCAAATCCAGTTAGCCACATATCTCTAACTATTACCAGTTGAAGCTCATCATTTACATCTTTCATACGATTTGCTAAATCTCTTCTTTGTTGTTTTGTAGTATGATGTTTTTGTATCTCTGCTCCATCACTACTTTTTGAAGTCATTACAACTTTTACAACACCCTTGGTCAAGTCATCATTATGCCACTCAGGGCGAAGTTTAATTATCTCACTATATAGTTCAGCAGCTATTCTTCTACTCATAGAAACTATCATACCCTTGCCATCAAAAACTTCTTGTCGTTTTGAGAAATGATTTACAATATCTTGAGCCACTTCTTTAACTCTGTTCTCACTACCTATAAGAGCTTCAAGTTGAGTCCATTTAGCTTTGGTTTTTTGGACTTCGCTTAGGTCATTATTTTTAAGTTCACTATCCAACTCTTTTACAAGCTCTTTCCCCTCATCACTCAAAGTGATTTTAGCAAGCCTACTCTCATAGTAAATCTTTACAGTAGCCCCATCTTCAACCGCTTGTGAAATATCGTAAATATCCACATAATCACCAAATACTGCAGGAGTATTTACATCACTACTCTCTATCGGTGTACCAGTAAATCCAAGGTAAGTAGCATTTGGTAAGGCATCTCTTAGATACTTTGCAAATCCATAAACTATTTTTTTACCTATTACATTTCCCTCTTTATCTTTTTCATCAACAGTTTTTGGTTTAAATCCATACTGTGTACGGTGTGCTTCATCGGCTAGAACTATGATATTTCTTCTGTCTGAAAGCTCATCATAGATATTTCCCTCTTCGGGTTGAAACTTTTGAATGGTTGCAAATATAACTCCACCACTAGCAACTTTTAAAAGCTTTTTAAGATGGTTCCTATCTTCTGCTTGAATTGGTTCTTGTCTTAGTAGTGAAGCAGAAGAAGCAAAAGTATCAAAGAGTTGGTCATCTAAATCATTTCTATCTGTGATAACTAAGATGGTAGGATTGTTCAAGCTCAAGACTATCTTACCAGTATAAAACACCATAGAGAGTGATTTACCACTTCCTTGTGTATGCCAAACTACACCACCTTTTTTATCGCCATCTTCTGCACTTGCTTTTGTAGTTCTCTCAACTGCTTTATTTACCGCATAGTACTGATGATAAGCTGCTAGTTTTTTAACTGTTTCTATAGTAGTTATACCAGTTTTAGAGTCCTCTCGTTTACTTTTCTCGTAAACGATAAAGTTACGGATTAAGTCCAAAAGAGTTACTGGGTTTAACATACCATTTATCATAACCTCCATTGGAAGTGAGACTTTAGTCTCACCATTAGACGAAGCTAAAGCATCGTTTTCATTTAGCTTCCAAGACATAAACCTCGTAAGACCTGCTGATATAGTTCCAGCTTTTGCTTCTAGTCCATCACTTATGATACAAAAAGCATTGTAAGTAAAAAGAGATGGGATAACACTTTTATAAGTCTGTATCTGTTTATATGCTGAACCAATAGTTGCATTTTCATCTACTGGATTTTTAAGCTCTACTACTACAAGAGGTAAGCCATTTATAAAGAGGATCAAATCTGGTCGTTTGTTGACACCATTTTCTATGATTGTAAATTGGTTTGACACTACAAAATCATTGTTAGAAAAACAAGCAAAATCTATAAGCTTAACTATCTCACCACGAGTTACACCATCTTTTTGCACTTCAACAGTTATACCTTCTGTAAGCATTTTATGAAAAGTTTCATTATCTGTTAAAAGTTCTGTTGTTTTTAGTCGCTCAATCTGTTTTACAGCATATTCTATTTGTTCTACATGTAGAGATGGATTTATACTTGTAAGTGAGGAAGTAAGTTTCTCTTTGAGTATCACATCTTCAAAATTCCGCTCATACTCTGGAGCATAAATATACTCAAAGCCAAGACTCTCTAAAAGCTCAATGGCGAAAAGTTCTATCTCGTTTTCGGTTATTTTGTTACTCATTGTCATTTTCCATATCTAGTAGTAGTCTGTCAAAATCAGATATATACTCTCTATCTTGTATCACTCTGTATTTTTCATACTCTTCATAAGCTTTTAACTTTGCTTCAAGGGCTGATACTTTTCCATTGTCAAGTAAGATAGGATAATCAGAAAGTGCTAAAAACTTATCTAAAAACTCCACCCAATCTTGCATATTTGTAACTATTCCTCTCAAAGCTCTACCTTCTGCCAAATCAAGATAAGCCGATACCATTCGTTTTAACTGTTCTATATGTTGTTCGTTTAGATAGTTTTTTGCTATGGCTGCATCTGCTTTTAGTATTTTACCTTTAGGTGCATTTTTCCAAGTTTGAAGCCCCATAAAAACCTTTTTGGCATCTGCTTCACTATAGATAATCTCAGCAGCAGTTTTACCCACAATTGCCCAGTGAAGTTTGTTTTGAAGTGTTGCATAAAACTGTTTTGTTTTCTCATCATCTTTATTATAATCAGCACTAAGTGCATAAATATCGGCTACTTTTTGATAAAACCTTCTCTCACTTAGTCGTATCTCTCTTATACGGTCTAACTGCTCCTCAAAATAATCAACTCCAAAATGATGAATACCTTTTAATCTTTCATCATCCATAGCAAAACCTTTGACTATATACTCATGTAAAATCTCAGTTGCCCACTTTCTAAACTCTGTTGCACGATGTGAATTTACTCTGTAGCCTACTGCAACTATAGCTTTTAGATTATAGTATTTTGTCTTATAATTCTTGCCATCATTAGCAGTATGTCGGAAATCCCGACATACTGAATTTTCATCAAGCTCTTTTTCATCAAATATATTTTTTAGATGTTCGGTAATCGTACTTCTTCCTTTTTCAAAAAGCTCTGCTAGTTGCTTTTGAGTAAGCCATAAAGTCTCATCTTGGAAAAATACATCTATGTTTACTTT
>JAYEGK010000067.1:0-4236 GCA_034716265.1 Campylobacterota bacterium | reverse complement strand
AGACAAAAAGAGCTTACAGATAGAAAAATTTCAAATTTCAAATCATACTTAAGAAATGTTGATTTGACTATATTTACACCTAGCTTTAAAAGGTATGTAACTAAAACATTGACAAATCTTTCTAAGTTGCAAGAGATGAGAGCTGATGTAAAAGCACAAACTATTACAGTAAAAAAAGCGATAAAATTTTATACTCAGATGAATGCAGATATGTTACATGTAACAGCAACTCTTATCCAAAGTGCAAAGAGTGCAAAGTGCACAAAATGTTTAAATACCTACTACTCATTTTTAATGGTAAAGGAGAGAACTGGAATCGAAAGAGCTATTTTGTCAAATACATTTGCTCAAAATAGATTTAGCGATGGAATGTTAGTCGATCTGACAAAAACTATTACTCAACAGGAGTCCTATCTTGATCTCTTTTTGATAAATGCTGGTCAACATAAAGGAATACTCTCTCTTTATAAGAAAAAGATAGATTCCAATGTCTTTAAAGAGGTTCAAAGAATGAGAGAGGTAGCACTTCAATCAAATGTTATAGGTGGATTTAATATAGATGCATCCTACTGGTTTGAAACTATCACGAAAAAAATAGATCTTTTAAAAAATGTTGAGATGAAACTCTCTAAGGATTTAGTAGTTGAGATACACTCTTTAGAGAATCGTGAAACTTATATATTAAATATGGCGATTTTACTGGGTGTTTTAACTATGATTTTTGCAGGTGGACTCTCCTATTTTATCTCAAAAATTATAACAAACTCTCTTTATGAGATATTGGTGACAGCAAAAGATTTAAGTAGTGGGGATGGGGATTTGACAAAAAGATTGACAATCTCCTCTAAAGATGAGATTGGTGATGTTGCAGAGGAGATAAATCGATTTATTGATAAAGTACAGGTAACGATAGACTTAGTAAAAGAGAGTGGTAATGAAAATGCTTCTATCTCCTCACAGCTTTATGGTGCAAGTGAAACTGTAAATAGTAATATCGGTGATGAGAGTATTATTATAAAAGAGACAAAACAAGAGATAGTTGACATTAGTAGTAATCTTTTAAATAGTGTAAGTGAAGCGGAAACAAATTATCAACAGATAGAAAAAGCAAGTAGTAACCTTTATGAAGCAAACACTAAGGTAACTGAGTTGACGCAAAAGATTAACCTTACAAGTGAAACGGAACAGCAACTTGCAAATCAGCTTGATGAGTTAAGTAAAAGTGCTTCAGAGGTGAAGGGAGTTTTATCTGTTATCGGCGATATAGCAGATCAAACAAATTTATTGGCATTAAATGCAGCTATTGAAGCAGCACGTGCTGGTGAGCATGGTCGTGGTTTTGCTGTTGTTGCTGATGAGGTAAGAAAGTTAGCAGAAAATACACAAAAATCACTTCTTGAGATAAATGCATCGATAAACCTTATTGTACAATCTATTTTAGATGCGAGTTCTCAGATGAATAGTAACTCTGAAACTATTATTGAACTTGTAAATATCTCAAGTGATGTAGAAAGTAGTATTGAGTCTGCAACAACTATTATGCAAGATGCTCTCTCTTTGACATCAGATACGATGAAAGATTCAAAAGTGATGTCTGATAATGCATCAAAAATCTCCGATGAGATAGCAACAATTAATAATATCTCAAATCAAAATCTCAACAGTGTAAAAGAGATAACCGCAGCATCACAACATCTTAATAAGTTGACAGTTGATTTAAACTCTCAACTTGATAAATTTAGAACATAAGGAGAAAGTATGCAGAAGGAACTTATAGAACAGATTAAGTCAAATCCCGATTATCAAAGATTAGTAAAGGAGCGTACTCGTTTTGCTATTAAACTTACAGTTACTATGTTGGTAGTCTATTTTACTTTCATCTTAACGATAGCGTTTATCCCATCTCTCTTGGGTATACCACTTTTTGATAGCTCTGTGACAACTATCGGTTTTCCTATCGGTATAGCTATTATTATTTTTGCATTTATTTTGACAGGTATCTACACCAAACGAGCCAATAGTGAGTTTGATAGTTTAACCGCTAAAATAAAAGATTCGATAAAGGAGAAATAGATGCAGAAGATGAATAGAGTATTTCTTTTTTTAATACTAGGAACGATAGCTGTTTTTGCAGCAGGAACTATTGAGGGAGAGATAGAGAAACAATCTTTAAATATCTCTGCCATAGTGATGTTTCTTATCTTTGTAGGGGGAACTTTAGGTGTTACCTACTGGGCTGCAAAACGTACAAAAAGTGCAAAAGATTTTTATACAGCAGGTGGTGGTATAACAGGTTTTCAAAATGGTATGGCGATAGCGGGTGATTATATGTCTGCTGCATCATTTTTAGGAATATCTGGACTTGTTTATCTTAAAGGATACGATGGACTTATCTACTCTATCGGTTTTTTAGTTGGTTGGCCTATCATACTTTTTATGATTGCAGAACCTTTAAGAAACTTGGGAAAATATACTTTTGCAGATGTTGCGTCTTATAGACTTCGTCAGATGCCTATTAGAACACTTGCAGCAGCGGGTTCAATAGCAACTGTTATCCTATATCTCATCGCTCAGATGGTTGGTGCAGGAAAGCTTATTCAACTTCTGTTTGGGTTAGAGTATGAGATAGCGGTTATATTGGTTGGTGTATTGATGATACTCTATGTAACATTTGGTGGTATGCTTGCTACTACTTGGGTACAAATCATTAAAGCATTTTTACTTCTTTCAGGTGCTACTTTTATGGCTATCGCTGTTATGGCTCACTACGGTTTTAGTTTTGAGTCACTTTTTACCCATGCTTCAGAGCTTAAAGGTATAGAGATTATGAGTCCAGGAGGATTAGTAAGTGATCCTATCTCTGCGATATCTCTTGCGATAGCTTTGATGTTTGGTACAGCGGGATTACCACATATCTTGATGCGATTTTTTACAGTAAGTGATGCTAAAGAGGCTCGTAAATCTGTTTTTTATGCAACAGGTTTTATAGGTTATTTTTATATTTTAACTTTTATTATCGGTTTTGGTGCGATAGTGATGGTTTTTCAAAATCCACAATATTTAGACGTTGCCAAACAGGCTATTAGTGGTGGAGAGCCAATCCTTGGTGGTAAAAATATGGCAGCTATACATCTTAGTCATGCAGTTGGAGGAGACCTTTTCTTAGGATTTATCTCAGCAGTTGCTTTTGCTACTATTTTAGCTGTTGTTTCTGGTCTTACTTTGGCTGGAGCGTCTGCGATTAGTCATGATCTGTATGCTTCTGTATTTAAAAAGGGTCAGGCTGACTCTATGAGTGAGATGAAGGTCTCAAAAATAGCTACGGTGGCACTAGGAGTTATCGCTATCATTATGGGTATAGCTTTTGAACAGCAAAATATCGCTTTTGTCGTTGGTCTTGCTTTTGCTATTGCTGCATCGGCTAACTTTCCTATACTATTTCTTTCTATGTATTGGAGTAAATTAACAACTCGTGGTGCTGTGATAGGTGGTTCATTAGGACTTGCTACTGCTGTTTTACTTGTTATACTTGGTCCTATCGTATGGGTAGATATTTTAGGAAATGCAGAAGCTATCTTTCCATATAAATATCCAGCACTTTTTTCTGTAACGGTATCATTTATCTCTATCTGGTTTTTCTCTATTACAGATAAATCTCACGATGCAAAAGAGGAGAGAGAGGCTTTTGAAGCACAGTTTATCCGTTCTCAAACAGGTATCGGTGCAGAGGGTGCTAGTGAGCATTAAAAATGTTAGAGCAAAAAAGGCTTATTGAGTCTATCCACCCGTTTGAGTTATTAAGTTCTAGGGAGCTTAATAACTTGATGGCTAAAGTTGATATAGCTTACTATCCAAAAGAAACATCTCTTTTTTCCCCAACAAAAAAATCTCACTCTCTTTTCATTGTTATCAAGGGTATAGTCCATGAACTACAAGAGGATGTTGTTCATAATCTCTACATTGAGGGTGATAGTTTTGATGCAGATGCACTACTTTATGAAAAAGTAGAGAGTAGTTTTGTTGTTGTGGAGGATCTTATCTGCTATGAGATTAAAAGAGATGATTTTTTAGAACTGTTACAAAATAAAAAAGTACAAAACTATTTTCTGCAAAATTTCATATCTCGACATCAGCACTTAAAAGAGTATGCTGTGCAAAATGATTTGACACCATTTTTGATGGCTAAAGTATCCGATATATTTCTTCATAACTTCTCTCTTAGTGATGCAGATAGCT
>JAYEGK010000066.1:0-4288 GCA_034716265.1 Campylobacterota bacterium | reverse complement strand
ATGCACAAAGTATGGGCGAACGCTCTTTAAAAAATAGATGTTTAAGAGTTCTATCTGCGTTAGAGAGTGATGAAGTCATCAAGATAGTAAATGCTCAATATTATGACTCATTAACGATGACAGATAGAGTAGTAGCTCTTGATATACTTGAAAACATCTCAGCAGAGTTTGCAGAGATAGCATTGGTAGATTTTTATGCAAAATATAAAGATGATACTTTAGTGATGAATAAATATTTTGCTATCCTTGCAGCTTCACACCGTAAAGGAACATTAGATAGAGTGATGGCACTACAAAATGATGCAGTCTATGATGAAAAAGTTCCAAATCTTGTACGCTCACTTATAGGAGTATTTGCAAGAAACTATAAACATTTTCACTCTAAAGATGGTTATGGCTATAAATTTGTGGCAGATAAGATAATAGAGATAGATAAGATAAATGCACAGATGGCTTCAGGAGTTGCAGGTGCATTTAAAATATATGAAAAACTTAATAGTGTCAATAAAAAGTTGATGGAGATTGAGTTACAACGTATAGTTTCTCAAGAGAGTTTATCTAAGAATGTTTATGAGATTGTCGGGAAGATTTTAAAGGTTTAAGTTCGTGTAGAGGGTAGTTTCATTCGCTATATAGTTTTTTATATAGCGATAGTTTTAATGACAATCTGTTAATGTTTTCAAAGGGTCAGTAATATACTCATACCCACTATATATAGTATAGGCTCCATAAAGTATAACTGCGATAGAGGATAAACTCATCATCATATTTCTAAAGCTTGTAGCAGAAGCTAGTGATGATAAAAATCCCAATGCAAACATAGCAGGAATAGTACTTAATCCAAATATTCCCATAACCATAGCTCCTAAAAGAGGATCAGCGGTACTTGCTGCTGTTATAGCAAAGAAATATACAAAACCACAAGGCAATAAACCATTTAACATACCTAGAACAAAAAAGCTTAGATTTGATTTTGAGTTGAGAACAGATTTAAAACTATTTTTATAGATCGATGAAGAGGAGAAAGAGTGTTCTATTATTGTTAAAAATTTGATTTTTCCCATTAGAGAGAGACCTGCTAAAATCATCACAACTCCAGCAAAAATCAATAATCCTCCATTGGCATCATTACTAAAGGTTGCTACCCCACCTAAAGCACCAAACATAGCTCCTAAAATAATATAGGTTAATACACGTCCAAAAGAGTAGAGTAGATGTGCTGTACTTTGAGATATTTTAGAGCTTTGAGGGTCTATTTTAATAGTTGCATACGCTAAAACTATCCCCCCACACATCCCTATACAGTGACCAAAAGAGCCTAAAAAAGCTATACTGATAATAGTTACTATATTTACTGTTTCCATTATTTATTGACCTAAAAGCTGTTTTTTTATCAAAGGGTTGTTCATAGTTTCTCCTCTAAGCATCTTTAAACGCATAACCTCATAGGTTACAAACTTTTCCTCTTTCTCTTCATAAGCACCAAATCCATAACCCATCGGTGTTATATCTGTCAATGAGTAATAAGCTTTTTTCCCATCTATCCATTTTTTAGAATCTTTGCTCATAACCCAGATAATTACATCATCTTTAAATGTTTTATCCTCTAACCAGTGGATAAACCCACCATGATCGTGAAAGAACCAAGTTTTACCACTTGAAGCTACCACCTGTGAAGCATACTCTAAATCCTCTATAACCATTCCACAATCACTATCTTGATGTTTATCTAGCTCCATAATAAGTGGAAGTTGTTGGTAGTTTCCCTCTTTTATAACTATCATCTGCTGTTTGGAAGCTAAAGATAGAAATATAGTTATAATAATTGATATTAATAGTAATATTATAAAAATAGGTGTAAGTTTTTTGAGCATTTTTCTAATCCTTATTGATAATGTTTTCTACTCTATCATCATATTCATCTTGTTGGTTATTACTCTTAGCATTTACAATAGTAGGGGTTATAAAGAAGATAAGTTCACTCTCTCCATCTAAAAAAGCTTTACTTTGAAAAACTTTTCCTATTATTGGAATATCCCCTAAAAGAGGTATCTGTTCAAAATCTTTAGAGTTGCTATTGTTTATTAAACCACCTAAAACGATAGTTGCATTGTTTGCAACTACAACATTTGTTTTTATAGATTTATCTGTTTTTGCTGGTATATTTCCAACACCATTTGTTTTGTCTAAAGCTGAGGAGCTTGTATCTATCTCTAGGTTTATATATCTATTGTTGAGTATATCTTTAATAGTTATCTTTAACTTCAATCCATAATCTATAGTCGTAATACTCGAAATAGGTTGTCCCTCAGCAGAAGTAGATGCAGTTTCTATCAGGAGTGTTCCACCTGCTAAAAACTCAGCATCTTCATTTTCTAAGGTAATAAGTGTTGTTTCATCTAAGATTTTTGCTACATTATTCGTTTTGAGATAGTTCAAAGTAAGTGCTGTATCAAATTTTTTTCCAAGATTGTTTGCAACAGCTGTAATCCCTCCCGATAGAGTAACGGAGTTGAGCATACTACTTGAGATACTTGCGGATGAGCTATCGCTATTAAATGCTAAGTTCCAGTTATTTTTAATAATTTCACCCTCTTTATTGTTAATCTCAGCTACATAAAGCTTCAATCTTACCATCTTATCTGGTTCTTCAATATCAAGAAGATTTACAATTTTTTTAGTGGGAGTAGACTCTTTTAAAAGTAGTAAAATTTTCTCCTCTGTTTTACTATTTTTCACTCTACCTTTTAATATAACTGTATCGTTTATCAAAGCTACTTCAATGTCTTTTGCTATATAGTTTATAATCGATTTAATATCTCTAATATCCTCTGTAATAGTAAAATGTATCTGTTTTACCGATTTGTCCCAAAAGTGTATAAGTGCATTGATAGTACCTGTTTTTTTAGCAAATACTCGTATTTTGGAAAAAGCTAATTTTTTTGAAGAGATATAATCTATCCCCAGTTTTTTACTATCACTCAATCGAATATTGACAACTCTTTTGTCAAACTCTATCGTTTTGTAAGTGTTTTTTTCTAAGACTATTTTCTCTTCATCATATGGAGCTGTATCCCCTAAAAGGTCTATTGTAAGTATAAATATAATAGAGATTATTGTTTTCACTATCTTTTCCTTTATTTCAATTTTAAAATAAGATTGCACTCGATATTTGAACTATTCACTTCATTAAAGGAGGCTGTTTTTGCACGTAGCATCTCCCCTTGAGAGAGGAATAGATTATCAAAAGTTGTTTCTGTTTGAAATACTATACGATAATCAAGAGAGGAACTATCCTCTACACAACTTAAATCATCAACAGTTATTGTTTGAAAATAGCTATTTTTAATATTGTTAAGTCCCGTTACGATAGTTGCTTCATCTCTACCTAAAGCTTTCATTCTTACACCATAATTAGCAAATGTATCACATCTATCTTTTGTTTTTAGAACTAGATAATAATCGATAACCATAAGAAATATACCTACAAAGCCAATAAACAAAACTATCCACAATAACATCTGATCAATAATAGCATCTCTCATATATTATTTTTTTAACCTCTCTAGGGCAACCTCTTTACTTATTACTTTAACTTCATTTTTATGTATATAATATCCATCACAAGTGATAAACCAATTTGGATTTGCCATACTTTTGTAGGGAATGATATAGTTTTTAAACACTGTTCTTTTGATTCTATATCTATAAGATGCACCACTTCTTAGATGCACTCTATCTAAAAGAGCGATAATATAGTTATCTTGATCTTTACACTCTGTATCGATTTTAATAGTTTCCTTTTTAAGAACTGTCGCGCGTTTATCGTCGCCATAGTGGATAGTTGCATTTACATTTTCAAAAGTATCTCTTGCTGTATATAGTCTTGGAAGATAAACTCTTTTTCGTTTTTTTGCGTTGCTATCTCCTGTAATTTTCTCCTCTTCCTCAATAGTTTCAACTTTTTTCTCTACTATGAGATGCGTTTTGACTATCCATAGTTGATTTCCTCTATTGTAATCATCTATAAGGGAGAGTAGCACTTTTGCATCGATATCTATCAACATATCTTCCGCTTTTCTATCTATAGTCTGCTTTACCTCTTTTTTCTTCACAACTTTAGTCACAGTTGCTTTTGTAATCGATGTCGATGTCTCTTTTCCTTTTGTTAAAAATCCTAAAACAAGAGCTTGTCTTAAAACTCCATTCCAAAATTTATTATCATGGTTTTTTCCAAGTCCAAAAACTTTTAATTTATGATGTTTATATGTTTTAATGGCGGAAGTTT